>NZ_JAPVZK010000007.1:0-85199 GCF_041432345.1 Streptococcus sp. 27098_8_103 | reverse complement strand
TTAAACAAAGGAAAATGATATCAAAGAACTCCCCTATCTTTGTCGGAGTTCTTTTTGTCGTTTCTTTTACCCTTCTCCCTTGCATTTTCTCTCATTTTTTGCCAAAATAGAGGGGTAGAAAGAAGGTAGCATATGTCTAAATTACAACAAATCGTAACATATCTTGAATCAGAAAAACTAGACGTCGCTGTCGTATCTGACCCCGTCACAATCAATTACCTCACTGGCTTTTACAGTGATCCCCATGAACGCCAAATGTTCCTCTTTGTTCTAGCGAATCAGGAACCTCTCCTCTTTGTCCCAGCCCTTGAAGTGGAACGTGCAAGCAGCACCGTTTCCTTCCCAGTTGTCGGCTATGTGGATTCTGAAAACCCATGGCAAAAAATGAAACATGCTCTTCCACAACTTGACTTCAAACGTGTCGCTGTTGAGTTTGACAATCTCATCTTGACCAAATATCATGGCTTGAAAACAGTTTTTGAAACTGCTGAGTTTAACAACCTCACTCCTCGTATCCAACGCATGCGCCTCATCAAATCAGCTGATGAAGTGCAAAAAATGATGGTTGCAGGTCTCTATGCTGACAAGGCTGTTAATGTTGGTTTTGACAATATTTCTCTTGATAAGACAGAGACAGATATCATCGCTCAAATTGACTTTGCTATGAAACGTGAAGGCTATGAAATGAGCTTTGATACCATGGTCTTGACTGGTGATAATGCTGCAAATCCACACGGTATTCCAGCAGCTAATAAGGTTGAAAATGATGCTCTTCTCCTCTTTGACCTTGGTGTTCTGGTCAACGGCTATGCGTCAGATATGACTCGTACAGTCGCTGTTGGTAAACCTGACCAATTCAAGAAAGACATTTACAACTTGACTCTTGAAGCCCAACAAGCTGCTCTTGACTTTATCAAACCAGGTGTGACTGCCCATGAAGTGGACCGCGCTGCCCGTGAGGTCATCGAAAAAGCTGGTTACGGTGAATACTTCAACCACCGTCTCGGTCACGGTATCGGTATGGATGTCCATGAATTCCCATCTATCATGGAAGGAAACAACATGGTCATCGAAGAAGGAATGTGCTTCTCTGTTGAACCAGGTATCTATATCCCTGGTAAAGTCGGTGTCCGTATCGAAGACTGCGGTGTTGTTACCAAGGATGGCTTTGACCTCTTTACAAGCACCAGCAAAGATTTGCTTTATTTTGATTAATATTCATCTAATACTCAATAAAAATCAAAGTGCAAACTAGGAAACTAGCCGCAGGTTGCTCAAAACAATGTTTTGAGGTTGTAGATAAGACTGATGAAGTCAGTAACCATATCTACGGCAAGGCGACGTTGACGCGGTTTGAAGAGATTTTCGAAGAGTATAAAATCTTCCCACAATAAAACGCATAGTATCAAAATTTTTCAACACCTGATACTATGCGTTTTTCTTATTTGAAAGACTTTTGACTCAGCCTCTTTATACTCAATGAAAATCAAAGTGCAAACCAGGAAGTTAGCCGCAGGTTGCTCAAAACAATGTTTTGAGGTTGCAGATGGAAGCTGACGTGGTTTGAAGAGATTTTCGAAGAGTATTACTTAATCTTCTTGATACTTTGACTAAGGATAAATCCTACAATCATCCCTACCATATTTTGCATGAAATTTGGTAGAATTTCTGGTAGGGCTGCAGCCCAGCCATTCATCAATGTAGAACCCAAGGCGTAACCCCCTACCATGGCAATCGTTGCTAAGATAAGGCCTAACCACTGAGTTTTTCCTTTAAATCCTGCGAAAAATCCCTGCAAGCCATGGTTGACCAAGCTAAAGAACATCCACTGAGGGTAGCCTGATAAGAGATCAATCAAGAAACCTGCTAGTCCTCCTACTACAGCCCCTTCACGACTACCAAAGTAGAAGGCCGTAAAGAAGACACCCGCATCTAAAAGAGTTAGAATGCCTGTCGGTGTTGGAATTTTTAAGAAATAACCTAGAACCACAGAGAGGGCGGTTAATAGGGATACAAGGGCGATTTTAGTTGTTTTGGTTTGCTTCATATTGTCTTACTCCATACTGATCTGCTTGTGCAATAGCACGATAAACGAAAGCCTTAGAGCTTTCTACTGCTGGTAAAAGTTCATCACCTTTAACCAAGTGACTGGCAATGCTAGAGGCAAAGGTACAACCTGCACCAGCATTTTGCCCTTGGATAACAGGATTTTCTAGGACTGTAAAGTTTTGTCCATCATAAAAGACATCTACAGCCTTGTCCTGACTAAGGCGATTGCCTCCCTTGATAATGACTGCTGGCGCGCCTAAGTCATGCAATTTCTGAGCTGCTGTTTTCATGTCTTCCAAGGTATTAATTTCCTGACCAGCCAATAATTCTGCTTCAGGAAGATTAGGAGTAATCACACTGACATGAGGGAAAAAGCGAATCAATTCTTGGCAGAGTTCACTAACTGCTACGTCGTGCGTTTCCTTGCAGACCAATACAGGATCCAATACCACAGGCACTCCTGGGCGCTGCTTGATAAAGTCCAATGCCTTCTCAGCCACACTGACAGTTGGTAGAAGACCAATCTTAATTCCCCCAAACTCCACATCACACAAGCTATCTAATTCATGTTGAAAAATGACATCGTCAGTTGGAAAGACTTCAAAGCCCTTCTCGGTCAAGGCTGTCAAACAAGTCACTGCTACAAAGCCATGCAAGCCGTTCAAGGTATAGGTGGCCAAATCAGCTGACAAGCCACCACCACTAAAAATGTCATTTCCAGAAAGTGCTAAAATACGATTATTCTTCATAATGAATCTCCTTTAAATACAAACCATTTGGTGCTGCAGTGGGACCTGCAAGTTGCCTGTCCTTCTTCTCCAAGATCAGGTCAATCTGCTCTACTGGCATACGGTTATTTCCAATTTTGAGCAGTGTCCCCACCATATTGCGAATCTGCTTATACAAGAAACCATTTCCTGAAAAGGTAAAGGTCAAAAACTGACCTGTCTCTTCAACCCTGAGACTAGCTTCTGTAATGGTGCGAACCTTATCCTCCACACTGGTTCCAGAGGCTGTAAAACCTGTAAAATCATGTGTTCCCTCTAACTTTTTGATTGCCATCTGCATCCGTTCCACATCGAGTGGATAGGGAAAGTGAGTGGCATAGTGACGGCGCATAGGATTTTTGGGACGTCCTCTATCCACAATAAACTCATAGGTTTTGCTATGCTTATCATAACGACAATGAAAATCATCCGCCACGAGCTCAATCGAAATCACATCAATATCTTCAGGGGACTGGGTGTCCAAGGCAAAGCGAAGTTTTTCTTCATCCATTTGATAGGGCAAGTCAAAATGAATCACCTGTCCCAAAGCATGAACCCCACTATCAGTCCTACCAGCACCGTGAACAGTGATGGCTTGCCCCTTATTCAATCTAGTCAAGGTTTTTTCAATTTCTTCCTGAACACTACGCGCATGAGGCTGGCGCTGAAAACCAGCAAAGCCGTAACCGTCATAGGAAATAGTTGCTTTATATCTTGTCATAACTTCTATTTTATCAAGAAATTAATCTGTAGACAAGGTTCTAAAATAAATACTGTCTGGGTACAAAAAACTCAAAAGAAAAACTTAGGAAACCAATCCTAAGCTCTCTTTTGAAGTAGGTACATGACAAAGATAGAGGTTACAATCAACCAAGATCCTAAAATGGCAAAGACCAACATCCCATTGTGAGTCATCAAGCCAATCGCACCTAGAACAAATGGAGTCGTAAAGGCTCCGAAACTACAGCCTAAAACCGCAAATGAGGTTGCTTGATTGAGGAGTTTAGCTGGAATTCGTTCAGAGACAAGTTGAAAGACTGTCGTCAAGGCTACACTGTAGGCAAAGCCAGCCAGAATACTTCCTGCCACTACCACCCACAAGGATGGAGACAAGGCAATCACGATTTGCCCTAAGCCGAAGGTAATACCAGACCAGAGGAGCAGTTTCTCTTTAAATATTGAAATCAGGAAAGAAAAACTCACACCAGCCACAATCCCGATTAACTGCATGACACTAAGAACAAAACTAGATAACTGGGCATCTCCCAGTCCTCTTTCCACCATCAGACTTGGAATACGGATGGTAATAGCTGTATTGGTACAAACTACAACCGCCGCTTCAATAGCTAAGATAAAAATCAAGCCCTTCATTTCCCGAGTTAAGCGACTTGCTTCCTTCGTTTTTTTCTTGACTTCTTTCTTTTCTTTTCCATAAGGTACAAAGAGCAGATAAAGGATCAGAACTAAAAATCCAGCACTATAAGCTAAGAAAGTAGCTGTCCAACCAAAGGCCAACAATTGGCCGACTGCCAAGGTAATGAGAGAAGCCCCAACGACCTCTGCAGAACCGCGTAGCCCTAACATCTGAATTCTCGTTTTTCCTTGATAGCGTTCACTGATAATAGAAATGGCCTTGGCATTGATCATCCCAACACCTAAACCAAAAAGAATCCGTGTTCCAAAGACAAAAGGATAAGCTTGGTACCAAAAGGGAGCAGTTCCACTTAGTGATAAAATCAGCAATCCCAAACTGATCTGTAAGCGCTCAGGAAATATTTTTTCTAAGAAACCATTTAGTAGTAACATAATCATGATCCCAAAAGATGGCAAGCTCGCTAAGAGCTCAATTTGTTCCTTAGGATAACCTTGATAATAGTCAAACATAGCTGGCAGGGCACTCGAGATGGAAAAGGAGGTAATCAAAACGAGGGAGAGAGCCAAAATACTGGCCCGTTCTAAAAATTGTTTCATGAAATCTCTTTCTATATTTCTCTTAATCTTCTACTTTTTTGATAGTTATCAAACAGGCAAGAAAAGAAGAAGCCTCTTTAGTGTATAGACTCCTTCTTAAACTCGAAAATGAATCCCTTGTGTCTTAGGATGACTTTCTCTTGATTTGCTTAATAAAGTAGAAGATAAATCCTGCCACCATATAGGCAACAAAGATAATCAGACACCACTTGAACACGACATCCCAACCCTTGTTTACATTCAAAAAGAAGTAAGGGAAGGGACTGACCTTAGAATTAGGAACATCAAGTTTCAGTACCAAGCCATTAAAAAGAGCAAAAATCATATACAGCAAGGGTAAAATCGTCCACACAATTGGATCCCAAATCTTGTATTGACCCTGTTTGTCAAAAAAGAGGGTATCTGCTAAAAACCAAAGGGGAACGATATAGTGGCAAAGGAAATTTTCTAGGGTATAGAAATTAGTCGCAATGGGTGCCAAGAGGAAATGGTAAATCACACAGGTAATCATGATACTCATAGTGACTCCACCTTTTAAGCGCAAGAGACTTGGCCTTTGCCAGTTTTCACCTAAACGGCTCATAACCTTTAGGAGATAGAGCGTAAAAATCGCTACTAAGAGGTTGGACAGAACCGTATAATAGAGCAGCATCCCAAATCCACCATGCTTGGCGATTTCAAGATAAACTCCCGTAAAAGCCGCTAGAAACAAGAAGATACGGCTATAAAATACAAGTTTATAGTGTTTTGACATACTTAAATTTTCTTCACAAACTCTGATTTGAGTTTCATGGCACCAAAGCCATCAATTTTACAGTCGATATTGTGGTCGCCTTCTACGATGCGGATATTTTTCACGCGCGTCCCTTGTTTCAAATCTTTTGGCGCACCTTTTACCTTCAAGTCCTTGATGAGAGTGACTGTATCACCGTCAGCCAATTTATTTCCGTTGGCATCGATAGCAACAAGGCCCTCTTCTACTTCTGCAACTTCAGCAGGATTCCACTCATGGGCACACTCTGGGCAAACCAGTAGGGCACCGTCTTCATAGACATACTCTGAGTTACATTTTGGGCAATTTGGTAAGTTGTTCATGGTTTCTCCTTATCATCATTCACTATTCTTTGAAAATCAAAATTTCTCGAACAGCAACTATTATACCCTAAAATCAGCATTTTGACAAATTTAGAAAAAACCGATATCAATCTATCGGCTTTTCTACATTTACATTCTTTTTTCAGCTTCTGCTTTAATTTTTTCAACTACTTCTTGAATGTTCAAACCTGTTGTATCAAGGTAGACAGCATCCTCTGCTTGTTTTAGAGGCGAAGTCTCACGATGACTATCCTTGTAGTCACGCGCAGCAATTTCCTCTTTTAGGGTTTCAAGGTCTGTTTCAATTCCCTTAGAAATATTTTCCTTGTAACGACGCTCTGCTCTTTCATCAACAGAAGCTACTAGGAAAATTTTCAATTCTGCTTGTGGCAATACAACAGTTCCAATATCGCGACCGTCCATGACAATCCCGCCTTGCTGGGCGATTTTTTGCTGGAGAGAAACCAGTTTCTCACGAACTTGAGGAATTGCTGCAATAGCAGAAACATGATTGGTCACTTCATTTTCACGGATAGGATGGGTAATATCCACATCTCCTACAAAGACAAGCTGCTCCCCAGTTTCTGAACGTCCAAAACTGATTGGATGCTGGTCCAATAAGGCTAAAAGTTCTTCAACTTGTTCAACTCCTAATTGGTTCCTGAGAGCCATGTAGGTCGCTGCACGATACATAGCACCTGTATCTAGGTAGGTGAATCCAAAATCCTTGGCAATAATCTTTGCGACCGTACTCTTGCCACTTGAAGCAGGACCGTCAATAGCAATTTGAATCGTCTTCATTTATGACTCCTATCTAGTCTTAATCACATCTCCAGGATTAGCAAACCAAGATCCTGTAGCCATATGCCCAGGATTCAAAGCCTCTAACTGAGCAATCGAGATTCCTGCACGAGCGGCAATGGCTGCTTCTCCTTCTCCAGCCATAACTTTTGTAGTCCCTTCTGGATCATTTGGATGTTCTGAGCTACTAGATGACTCTTCTACCTTCTCCTCTGAACTAGAAGATGCCTGCTCTGAACTACTACTAGAAGTAGAAGAAACTTGCTCTACTTTTGTATCTGAATCGTGAAAATCTTTCAAGGCTGCTGTGCGATTACTCCCACCCGATGAAAGATAGATAAGAACAATAATCATCACAACTACAATCACAAAGAAAATACTTGCTAAAATAGTCAAGATACGATTAGCCAGCACTCCTCCACCTTGTTCTCTCTTACGACGTTCTGATCTTGTTTCTTCTTGATTCTCATAAATATCTTCTTGCCACGGTTCTTTTGCCATACCTTACTCCTTGTTTTTTTTTACTTTTCTTATTACAATATAAATATGAAAATCACACTTATACCTGAACGTTGCATTGCCTGTGGGCTTTGCCAAACTTATTCTGAATTATTTGATTACCACGATAATGGAATCGTGCGTTTTTACGATGACCCTGACCAACTAGAAAAAGAAATCTCTCCTAGTCAGGACGTCGTAGAAGCTGTTAGAAACTGTCCGACACGTGCCTTGATTAAAGATTAACTCTAACATCGATAAGAACGTTCCACTCCTTCTAGTTTAGCATATTTCCATGCAAAATTATAGTCTTTTCTCTTTATTTTTTTCTGTAAGATCAGGAAGGTCACTTTTTTCTTTGACGAGATAAAGTGGTCTTTTTTTAGTCTCTAGATAAATCTTACTGATATACTTGCCGAGAATCCCAATGGTCAAGAGTTGAATCCCTCCGAGAAAGAGAATAACAGCCATCAGAGAGGTCCAACCTGATGTCGGATTGCCCAAAATGAGGGTCCGAACCACAACAAAAAAGGTCATAAGTAGAGAAATAAAACAAGATAGGAGACCTGCCACAAAGGCGATAATCAAGGGAAAATCTGAAAAATTAACAATCCCTTCAATGGAGTAGAAAAAGAGTTGCCTAAAACTCCAACTGGTCTTGCCAGCCTGCCTTTCGACATTTGGATAGTCCAGATAGTGGGTTTTAAAACCCACCCAGGCAAAGAGCCCCTTTGAAAAACGATTGGACTCGGTCAAAGCTAAAATAGCATCGACTACAGATCTTCTCATCATGCGAAAATCACGGACACCTGACGGCAAGGCTACTGGACTAATTTTTTGCATAAGACGATAAAAAAGATTAGCATAGAGACTGCGAAAGAAGGGTTCTCCCCCTCGACTGGTTCTGCGTGTTCCAACACAGTCCAAGTCTGCATTCTGGTCTAGTAAGGCTTTCATCTCTAGCAACATACTAGGAGGATCTTGGAGGTCTGCATCCATCACCACCACTAGATCTCCTGTCGCATATTGCAAGCCTGCATAAAGGGCTGCTTCTTTGCCGAAATTTCGCGAGAAAGAAATATAATGAACTGCCGGATTTTGCTCCCGATAGGTCTTTAAGAGTTCCAAGGTCCCATCACTTGATCCATCGTCGACAAAGACATACTCGATTTCTGTTTCCAAATCTGGAAGTAAAGCTTCCAAAGCCTGATAAAAAAGAGGAAGTACTTCCTCTTCGTTTAAACAGGGGACAATGATTGACATCACCATCTTAGTCTTCAAATCCATTTGGATGCTTACTTTGCCAACGCCATGCGTCTTCACACATTTGGGTGATGCCGAGTTCTGCTTCCCAGCCCAGTTCTGCTTTGGCTTTTGCAGGATCTGAATAGCAGGCTGCGATATCCCCTGGGCGACGGTCTACAATGCGGTAAGGAATTGGACGTCCCACTGCTTTTTCCATATTTTGGATAATTTCAAGAACTGAGTAGCCTTTCCCTGTTCCAAGGTTATAAACGTTTAGGCCTGAACCTTTTTGGATTTTTTTCAGAGCTGCAACGTGACCTTTGGCCAAATCGACAACATGGATATAGTCACGAACACCAGTTCCATCTTCCGTATCGTAATCGTCTCCAAACACTTGCACTTGCTCTAATTTCCCAACGGCTACTTGAGTCACATATGGCAAAAGGTTATTTGGAATACCGTTTGGATTTTCTCCCAAATCTCCGCTCTCATGAGCTCCGATTGGGTTAAAGTAACGCAGCAAGACCACATTCCATTCTGAGTCTGCCTTGTAGATATCCGTCAAAATTTCCTCTAACATGAGTTTAGTGCGGCCATATGGATTGGTCACTGAAAGTGGGAAATCTTCCAAGATGGGTACTGTGTGCGGATCTCCGTAAACTGTCGCAGAAGAACTGAAAATGATGTTTTTACAGTTGTTTTCTTCCATGACCTTCAAAAGACTAACAGTTCCAGCGATATTGTTGTCATAGTAGGCAAGAGGGATACGTGTTGATTCGCCAACAGCCTTCAAACCAGCAAAGTGAATGACCCCTGTTGGTTCTTCTTGTTTGAAAATGTCACGAAGAGTATCTGTATCACGGATATCTGCCTCATAGAAAGGCACTTCAACTCCTGTAATTCTCTCAACAACTTCTAAACTTTTTCTGTTACTATTAACAAGGTTATCCACCACAACAACTTGATGACCTGCTCGGATTAACTCAATAACTGTGTGGGTCCCGATAAAACCTGCTCCACCCGTTACCAAAATCTTTTCTTGCATCTTTTTTCCTCGATTCTCGGATTATTTTTTCTTATTTTATCATTTTTGATAGGGAATGTCATTTGCCATCCTAGAGGGGAAGCTAAAATTTCAGTAAAATTTTTATTCGCTTTTTACTCGTTTGACATAGTTTTCAATTGGGTAGTTTAGAGGGTCCAAGGTCAACTCCTTGCCTTGGACCAATTGAGCTAGATGGTAGCCAATGATAGGACCTGTTGTGAGACCTGATGAACCTAGTCCACTAGCAGCATAGACACCTGCTAAGCCAGGTACTTGCCCAAAGAAAGGTGAGAAATCACTGGTATAGGCACGGATTCCCACACGCTCAGCTCTAGAAATCGCCTTAGCCAAGGTTGGGTAGTGAGGCAAGGCGTCCTCCTCCATTTGTTGGAGCAAGGTTTCATCTACCGTCAAATCAAATCCCATGTCATTTTCATGAGTAGCTCCTAGGGACAATTTCCCACCTGCAAAAGGAATCAAATCCCACTCCCCCTCTGGCATAACAACAGGGTAAGATTCCATGTCTTGGGCAAGCTGATAATCTCGGAGTTGGCCTTTTTGGGGACGAACATCCACTTCATATCCTAAAGGCTCTAACATGTTTCCCAACCAAGCTCCCGTCGCTAAAATAACCTGATCAAATACCTCTTCACCAATCTGGTAACCTGATGCTAAAGGTATCAGAGTTACTTTTTCTTTGACCAGCTTTACCTGACTAGCTTCTAACAAACGAGTCACTAAGAGTTGACCATCTACTCTCGCTCCACCAGAAGCATAGAGCAAGCGATCAAATCCCTGCAAGCCAGAGAATAATTCATTAGCTGATGCTTGATCCAGAATGGCTAATTGCCCTATCAAAGGAGATTCTTCCCTGCGCTGGTGGGCTAGTTGATAGAGTTCTTCCAACTTAGTTTCATCCTTTTTCAGGAGAAAGACTCCCGAACGCTGGTAAAAGTCAACTTCCTGCCCTGATTTCTCTAAATCAGCCAACAAATCCACATAAAAATCAGCCCCCAAGCGGGCCATCTTATACCAGGCCTTATTGCGGCGTTTGGAAAACCAAGGACTGATAATTCCTGCTGCGGCCTTAGTAGCCTGACCTTGTCCATGGTCAAAGACGGTTACTTCTAGGTCACTTTCTTTAGAGAGGTAGTAGGCAGCTGTTGCACCTACAATCCCTGCTCCGATAATGGCAACTTTTTTCATTGTTTTCACTTTCTAACTAGATATGGTGGAAAGGATTGGTCGATGCTTGACTAGGTACAATATCGATTGTCCAGCCTTTTTCCTCTTTCCATTGATTAAGAAGCTCTGCAATTTTTTCCACGAAAAGCACTTCAATATAGTGGCCTGGGTCCAATGCCAACAAACCATCAGACAGCATATCCTGAGCAGTATGGTAGTAAATATCACCAGTGATATAGACATCTGCCCCCTTTGCCAAAGCATCCTTATAGAAAGACTGCCCGCTACCACCACAGATGGCCACTCTTGAAATAGACTTCTGCAAATCAGTCTCTTGATAATGCACCAATCGAAGGCTATCTAAACCAAAGACTTGCTTGACATGTTGGGCTAATTCCCCAAATGTCTGAGGCTGAACATTCCCAATACGACCAATTCCACGTTCTGGACCTGTCTCCTGCAGATAAGTCGTCTCCTCGATACCCAGCATCTGGCAGAACCAGTCATTGAGGCCATTTTCAACGATGTCAATATTGGTATGGCTGACATAAACTGCGATGTCATGCTTGATGAGATCAATGTAAATCTGATTTTGTGGACGGCTAGCTACCAAATCCTTGATCGGACGGAAAATCGGCGCGTGTTTGACGATAATCAAGTCCACACCCTTTTCAATGGCTTCAGCCACCGTTTCTTCACGAATATCCAGAGCAACCATGACACTTTGGATATCCTTGTCCAAAGTTCCAATTTGCAGGCCACGACTGTCTCCCTCCATTGAAAATTCCTGAGGGCAAAAGGCTTCATACGCGTTAATCACTTCACTTGCTAGCATGGAGAACCTCCTTGATGGCTTGAATTTTATCTACTAGAACTTGACGTTCCTCCAGATTTTTGTCTGGGATTTGTCCGAGGGCAAACTCTAGCTTAACAGCTTCTTTTTGCCATTTTTGGACAAATACTGGATTGAGTTCTTTAGACAAGAAGGGACCAAAGCGAACATCACTGGCTGACAGCTTCATTTGGCCTGCTTCCACCACCAAAATCTCGTAAAACTTGCCAGCTTCTTCTAGAATGCTTTCTGCCACAATCTGAAATCCGTTCTCTTGTAACCAGATACGCAAGTCGTCTTCACGATTATTGGGCTGGAGGATCAATCGTTCTACATGAGCTAACTTGTCCAGGCCTTCTTCTAAAATCCTAGCAATCAAACGACCACCCATGCCAGCAATAGTGATGACCGATACCTGATCTGCCTCTTCAAAAGCTGCCAAGCCATTGGCTAAACGAACCTGGATTTTCGCCTTTAGTCCGTGAGCCTCAACATTTTTAACCGCGGACTGGTAGGGGCCTTCCACCACTTCCCCTGCAATGGCACTTTTGATTTGTCCTCGTTCGACCAACTCGATAGGCAGATAAGCATGGTCACTCCCCACATCTAGTAAAATAGCCCCCTGTGGCACAAAGGAAGCCACCAATTCTAATCTCTTTGAAATCATCTTCTCTCTCTTTCCAAAACTCTGTTACCTCTTATTATACCACATTTCAGCTGGCAATCTTGCACCTAAAAAAACCGCAATCCACAGATTGCAGCCTTTCTTTATTTTCTAGCTTGATAACGACTGGTTAAAATGAAAATCACGGTAAAGACCAACATCATGACACCATAAACAGGTAATGTTTGTCCTGTTAAGGTTGAAATTTCAAGCAGTTTTTGAATTCTTGGAAAGAGAGCTGTGGCTAGGAAGCCTCCTACTGACCAAACAATCAAGAGGACACGCCATAGGGTAAATGGCATGCAGGCTCTAAATACGGATAAGAAACCAATTGACCCCAAGAGATAATAGAGGAGAGTTGAGATTTCTAACTCAGACCAACCTTGGCTACTTCCAAATAGTTTCACAAAAAGAACGCTGAACACAACCATAAGGGCACTTGGTAGGGCACGAAGCATAGACCTTCTGAGGAAATTTGGCTCAACAGGTTTGATATTTCGCTCAAAAGTCAGAACGAATGGTGGGAAACCTTCCACAAACTGGTCAATCATGGTAATCTGGATCGGAATGAAAGGGAAGATCAAGATCCACTCAGACCGTCCCAGAAGAGCACTGGCGATACAGATGACTGCTAACAAGAAGGAATAGATGGTCTTAATCAAGAAAATCGGTGCGATATGGGCGATGTTATTAACCACGCGACGACCTTCAAAGAGAATCTCAGGAACATCATTAAAGTCTGAGTTCAAAAGAACCAAATTGGCAATCTGACGAGTCGCAGGATCTCCCTCAGCCATCACAATAGAACAATCCGCCTCACGAAGAGCCAAGATATCATTGACTCCGTCCCCTGTCATAGCCGTTGTATGACCCGCTTTTTTCAGCGTTTGGATGATGAGTTTCTTTTGATGAGGGGAAACACGTCCGAAAATAGCTGTCTCCTCAGCCATAGCAATCAATTCCTCATCTGTGATTTTCGAGCAATCTACATAGCTATGGTAGTCCGCAAAACCAGCCTTCTGAGCAATGCTGGATACAGTGACCGGATTGTCACCAGAAATAATCTTGAGGCCCACTTCCTGAGAACGGAGATAGTCTAGAGTTTCAGCTGCTCCTTCTCGAATAGGGTCCAAAATCTCCAGCAAGGCCAGAGCCTGAATATCAGATGGTTTATGTGGTTTGTAATGGTCTAATTTCTCCTGACTGAGAGCTAAGACCAAGACACGTGACCCTCTCTCCAAGGCCTCTCGGGCTTCAGGGACTTCAGAATCCAGCAACATCTCAGGCGCCCCTAAGAAAACTGTTCCCAAACCTTCTAACTCCATGGCTCCCCACTTGCGGTCGCTAGAGAAGGGAAGATTCGAAAGCATAGGATAAGTAACTTCTCCCACAAAACGCTTGCGAATAGCTTGGGCTGTTGGATTTTTATCCTCACTATGGGCCATATAGCTGGTCAGAATGCTGTCAATAACCTCATCACCATAAGTTTCCGTTAGTGGAAGAACAGCCTCTACCTGCATCTTTCCTTGGGTGATGGTACCCGTCTTGTCCAGACAGAGCATATCCACACGAGCCAAGGTCTCAACAGAGTACATCTCCTGCACCAAGACCTTTTTCAAGCCCAACTTAATCACCGCAGTCAAAAGCGAAGTAATGGTCAAAAGGGCAATTCCCTTAGGTAACATCCCCAGAAGGGCTGTCGACGAATTTACAACGGACGACTTAAGAGGCAAGCCTTTTAAAAGCAAGGCTTCTAGTAAGAGAGCCAGACCAAAAGGAATGATAATCTTCCCAGTAAAACCAGCTAGCCTGTCCAACGATTTCATGATACGAGAGTTGATTGGTTTAACGGTCTTGGCTTCCAGCATGAGTTTGGCAGCATAGTTGTCTGCACCGACATGGTGAACTTGAGCTAAAACTGACCCACTGGCTAGGAAACTTCCTGACAAAAGCAAGGCATCCACTTCCTTTTGCACCAAATCACTTTCCCCCGTCAACATGGCTTCATTGACTTCCGCAAAGCCTTCCAAAACCAAGGCATCACTGGGAATCTGCTCTCCAGCAGACAGACGAATGACATCTCCTAACACCAATTCTTCAGGATTCAGAGCCACTTCTTGGCCATCACGAATGGTTTTGACCTTTTCCTTAGTCATGAGATTGAGCTTGTCCACCATGTGTTTAGCCCGCAGCTCGGTCACAATCCCAGAAAAAGCGTTAAAGCAGATAACAGCAAAGAAGACCAGATTGCTCCAAGCCTGCACAAAGGCTAGCGCCAAAGCAATGGCAAAGTTTAAAGCGTTAAAAAGGGTAAAGACATTTCGTTTGATGATTTGCCAAGTGCTGGTACTGGCCGAAGCAGTAAAATCATTGACCAAGCCCTTAGCCTGTCTTTCCTTGATTTCTCTTTGGGTTAATCCCATAATCTTTTTTTTATCCATAAATTCTATCATATCATTTTTTCTAAAAGAATTCTAATCTCATCCTAAATATGTACCTGGTCAAGGGAAAAGTTTGCCAGCCCTCCTTTGATAAGGTATAATAATAACAAGAAAATAATCGAAGGAGATCGCATGTTTTATACTTATTTACGTGGATTGGTTGTCTTGCTCCTATGGTCCATCAATGGCAATGCCCATTATCATAATACTGATAAAATTCCTAATCAAGATGAAAATTATATTTTGGTTGCACCTCACCGCACCTGGTGGGATCCAGTTTATATGGCCTTTGCGACCAAACCAAAACAATTTATCTTTATGGCCAAAAAAGAGCTCTTTACCAACCGTATCTTTGGCTGGTGGATTCGTATGTGTGGTGCCTTTCCTATCGACCGTGAAAATCCTAGCGCCTCAGCCATCAAATATCCTATCAATGTTCTTAAAAAAAGTGACCGCTCTCTCATCATGTTTCCAAGTGGAAGCCGACACTCAAACGATGTCAAGGGTGGCGTAGCTCTGATTGCCAAAATGGCCAAGGTCCGTATTATGCCGGTTACCTACACAGGTCCCATGACTTTGAAGGGCTTGATTAGTCGTGAACGTGTCGATATGAACTTTGGAAATCCAATTGATATCTCAGATATCAAAAAAATGAATGACGAAGGCATTGAAACAGTCGCCAATCGTATCCAAACAGAATTTCAACGTCTGGACCAAGAAACGAAACAATGGCACAATAATAAAAAACCAAACCCACTCTGGTGGCTTATCCGCATCCCTGCCCTCATCCTTGCCATTATCCTCGCTATCCTAACCATCATCTTTAGCTTTATCGCAAGCTTTATCTGGAATCCAGATAAGAAAAGAGAAAAACTTGCTTAAATAAATACAACAATCCCTTGGCAAAAGCCAAGGGATAAATTTTTTATTCGATTTTCCATTTTTGGGCCAACCAGCTAGAAAAAGCTAGAAATCGTTCAGCTACTTGTTCATGGTGTCCATAAGGGTCAAAGACAAACTGGCCGTTCGGATAGCGTTTCTGAAGACTGGTATGGATCTGCTCAGCATAGACTGGTGCTTGAGCCAAGCGATTAGTGTGGTGTTCTCCTTCTGTTTGACCATTCTGTAAATACAGCAAACAGTCCAAATTTTTCACATTTTCTTCCTTGCAGTAGGTCACAAAATCAGGATACCAAAAGGAACCGCAGATCGAAAAGACACAGGAAACCTTGTCAAAGCTGAAAAGACTGTAGACTGCCGCCAAACCACCTAGTGAGTAACCTCCATAAGCAAGGCGAGTTTCGTCCAGGCGATAAAGTGACTGCAACTTGTCTAAAAGGCCTCCAAATAAATGATCATGATAGACGTTTGCCTGACCGCCAAAATCTGGAGCTCCATCTCTCAGAGCCGATGTCGCCCAGGGAGTATAGTCGTCTAAGCGATTTTTAGAGGTCAAACCCACCAAAATCACAGATTCGGAAAGGGACGATAGGAAGTCCAAGTTTCCATCATTCAATAAAATTGCCGGATAGGTTTGATTGGGGTCGTAGTTAGAAGGAAGGCTGATTTTGACTTGAATTCCTTCCCAATCAAACTCATTATTTATTGATAAAGTCATTGATTTTCTCAAGGGAATCAACCACTGCTGGACCATAGTCCATCAATTCATCGTAAGAGATGTTCATGATTTTTTGATTCTTAATTGCAGGAACGCTTTCCAAAACAGCATTTGCCTTCATCAACTCTACTGCTTTTTCATCCAATTTTTTATTGCGGTCGCTGGTTACATAGATAATCAATTCAGGATCCATTGACACGAGATTTTCCAAGGTCAAGCCTGATGTTCCCGTTGCAACGTTTGTATAACCAAGTTGGTTCAGCAAACTTTCTTGCAAAGCAGACTTGTAGGCACCGAAGGTTTCATCATTATAAGCAACCATAATCAAAGCCTTTTTCTTTTCACCTTGGCTTGCTGGATTTGCTTTCTTAACAGCATCAATTTTAGTTTGTAATTGTGCTGCGTATTCATTAGCCTTGTCCTGAACATTAAAAATCATTCCAAGATTTTTGACATCTTCTACGATATTCCCCAAATCTTGCTGAATTGTTGAGAGAGAAGCTTTTTGTGTATAAACTGGGATTTTATTTTCATTCCAAGTGCTAACTGTCCCCAAGGACTTTTCAGAAAACATCATGTTTCGACCCATCAAAGCGTCTGGCTCATAAGAAAGGACTGTCTCTTGTGAGACTGTTTTTTTATCCCCGATTTGAGGAATAGTCGCAATCGCGTCCTTGTATTTGTCCGTCACAGCATTGTCTGGATTGAGCATGCCAGCAATTTTATCCTTCAACCCTAACTCCAATAAGATTTCAGTGGTTGAAAGATTGTTGGTGATAACTTTTTCAGGTGTCTTGTCAAAAACTTGTTCGACTTCATTTCCTTTAGCATCATAAGTTTTGATAGTTAGCGGATAAGTCGTCTCTGCGCTCGCCTTTTGACTTGTTTCTGTACTAGACTGTGTGGTAGCCTTTTCTGTAGTAGTGTTACCACAAGCTGCCAAAGTTAAGGTAGCTACTGTCACGAGTAAAATACTGAGTGTTTTTTTCATCTTGTTTTCCTTTTCATTCTTATAAATAGTGAATCATTGCTTGCTGATCCTCGGTCCAAGTCACCTGACTTTGAACTCCGTATACAGTTTGCAATGACTCAGAGGTGATGGTCTCCTTTGGAGTCCCTTGGTAAAGGATTTCTCCCTCTTTCATCAGATAGAGATAATCCGAATAGCGACAAGCAAGTTGAATATCATGTAGGACAGCTAGAACATTGACCTTGAGATTCTTCACAATGGCCAACAAGTCTAGCTGATACTTGATATCCAAGTGATTGGTTGGTTCGTCCAGGAGCAAGAGAGTCGGTTCTTGCGCCAAGGCTCGGGCTAACAAAACTCGCTGTTTCTCTCCCCCTGACAGAGACGAATAGAGACGAGTTTTCTTCTCGAGCATATCCACCTTAACGAGGGCATCTTGAACGAGAGTAAAATCCCTTTCCCTTTCCTTCTGTAAAAAAGAGAGGTGGGGAGTTCTTCCCAGCAAGACGATTTCTTCAACTGTACAATCAAACTGCAGTTGGTTAAACTGGGTCACAACTGCCATTTGCTTGGCTGTTTCTTTGAGTGACCAATGATCCAGCGGCTTTCCATCTAGGCTTATCAAGCCTTTGTCCGCCTTTTCCTGACGATAGAGGAGTTTAAGCAAGCTGGTTTTTCCGCTTCCATTTGGTCCTAATATCGTGTGAAATTGATTCCCCTCAACCTTAAGAGAGACTCCTTTGAGGATTTTTTTCTCTCCTAGTCCAAAATGGATATCCTGACAAATCAAGTCCATATCAGACCCTCACCTCCCTTCGCCTACCTCCAACAATATAGATAAAGAAGGGAGCACCTACTAAGGCTGTGAAAATACCAATAGGAAGCTCTGCGTTTGGAATGATGATACGAGAGAGTACGTCTGCCCAGATGACAAAGAGGGAACCCATCAAGGTTGCAACAGGAAAAAGCCTCTTGTAATTCGTTCCTACTAACCCTCGAGCTAAATGTGGAGTAATCAGACCGACAAATCCAATAATCCCACAGGTTGCCACTAAGACTGCTGTCAGCACAGCCACCATGGTCACATAAAGATACCAATAAAAGCGTAAGGGAATCCCCAAAGTTAAAGCAGCCTCATCTCCCATCATCATCGCATTGAAAACACGATACTGAGTAGAGAAAAATAGAAAGGCCATTCCTACTATTATAGTTGGCAGGACCAAGTCTGCCCAGGTAGTCCCAGCAAGCGAGCCCATGGTCCAAAACTTAATGGTCATCACACTGTCCGCATTAGCACCAACTGAGATAATAAAGTTTGAAAAAGCCAGAAAGAGAGCATTGACCACCGTTCCTGATAAAATCAGACTAGAAGTCGTCATCCTTCCCTGCATAGAGGCAATGATGAGGACAGAAATTGTTGCCAAAATAGCTCCAAGAAAAGCTCCAAGGCTAATCATCACTTTTAAACCAAGAATGATGCTCAAAGTTGCCCCTAGAGTTGCACCCGCAGATATTCCTAAGACATAAGGCTCAGCGATGGGATTGTTCACTGTGGACTGCATCACGCTACCACACATAGAAAGGCCTGCTCCCACTATCAGACCTAACAATACTCGGGGAAATCTCATGTTCCATACAATGACAAGAGTGGACTTGGAAACCTCTCCTATCTCAAGAGGAAATCCTAATCTGCTCAAAATAATCCGATAGGTATCTCCTAGATCAATTGCAACAGATCCCATTGAAACTGCTAGAAAGAGAGAAATCCCTAAAGTAGCTAGCAAAATAACTAAAAGTAACACAAATTGCTGGTCTTGTCGGCTTCCAGAAAATTTGGAAAGCATGCAAACCTCCTATGATAGAATCTTAAAAATTTAGAAAATTCTCATGAAAAAGTATACCATATTTTCAACTGCGTAACAAGATGAGAACAAATGAATATAGTTGGTTTTATTGTGCTAGGAACCGTAACCGAAGATTAAACTTGAGTATGTCGAGGTAAGGTGACAACATAAAAAGCCCTCTGAAAATCAGAGAGCCAATTTGAGCTCGGGATAAAATCCTAGTGAAACAAAAAAATCTACACGGTCAGAAAAGTCTCTATCGTGCCATTTTCATACATGATGTATAGTCCAAGTACAATGAATACTAAGGGCACAATGATTCGCTCGTATTTTTCAATTGTCTCGAATATTAACGGAATAGAGGATAACACCCGACTAATCTCGCATAAGATAATTATGCCGATTACAAACACAAGCAACGCCACGAGGGTCTGTGACCAATCTAACGAAGCAAAATAAGGTATATAGATACCTAAATTATCTCCGCCAGACGCAATTGTTAGCAATGTAACTGTCCAAAACAGTTGATTTGCCTTGCTTTGTTCTAATCTTTCAATAATTTCTTCCTCTTCTTCCTCTTCTTCCTCACCTTCTCCAACAATTGCAAAGCGAATCCCTAAATAGATAGGGATTAAACCAAGCAATCCAATCATCCATTCTTCAGGCACGAAATTAACGACATAAGCAGCAACTAAACTCGCACCTACAAGTAAGCCTGTGCCTAGATATTGCCCCGCATAAATATGCCATTTTTGTTTATTCTGTGATAGCTGTGCAAATAAAATAAATAAAATAATTAAATAATCGATACTGGTGGAAATATAAACACCAATAGCAGATATAATTGTCTGTCCCATAAAAAACCTCCTGTATTGGTCAGTAATAAATCAGCAGATTTTAGGAGAGCACAGACACATTAATTTAGCTATCGCTAGTGGGTAATGTCGAACATAGGAAAGCATTTTACTCCTCCTCAAAACGTAGTTACAAAGTAATTTCTAACTGGAATTCAGTGACTACTTCCATGTAGAGTATAACATATTATACTTTACTTCGTAAAGTGTGGGCTCTCCGAGGGGGCTTGCAGACAGCTACTCGGCTTTTCAATCCGAGTAGCTACGCACCTTTATGGTGTAATTAGCTGATACCATTTGAGGTTTTTGTAGTCTCCAAAATTGTGACCGATAAAACACACAATCCGCTATTAAGGTGGGTTACTCAGTTTTTGTAGTCTCCAAAATTGTGACCGATAAAACCTCAATAAAAAAGCCCTCTGAAGTCAGAGAGCTGATTTGAGCCCGGGCTAAAATCCATACAAAAAAGCTACCCATTTTAGAGTAGCTTCATTATCAAGATATGCTCAATTGAACACGGCCTAAGCACTTGGCAAAAAAGATAAAATTTCCTAGAAACTGAAGTTTCTTCGTCAATTTTCCTATTTTTGCTTTGTGCTTTTGACGGCCTTTGTATCTTGAATTAGCGACGAAGTCCTAGAGAGTTGATCAACTCACGGTAACGGTTAACGTCGTTTTTACGCAAGTATGCAAGCAAGTTACGACGGCGACCGATTTTTTTCATCAATCCACGGTAAGTAGCGTGGTCTTTTTTGTGTTGTTTGATGTGTTCGTTAAGGTGGTTGATTTCCCAAGTAAGGACAGCAACTTGAACCTCTACTGAACCTGTATCACCTTCGTGACGTGCATATTGTGCGATGATTTCATTTTTTTTCTCTTTTGAGATTGCCATGATGTTTCTCCTTTTTATTTGGCTTCATCCGAGTGACAGGTTGGCATGCCTGTAACCAAGAAGAAGTTATTTGTCTTTACGACAATCCCTATTCTACCAATAACTAACTTCTTTGTCAACAGATTTACTTTCTTGTTTTAAACATGCTATAATAATCATAGCAAGAGATTTAAGTTATCTGTTTTTTTAAAACGAGGTGATTATCATGCGTAGATTCTATTTCCATCTCCCCTACTATCTGGTCATATCCTTCTTTTATTGGCCACTTTATGAGTTGGTCTTGCTAGTTGTTTCTGACCCCCTTACACTCAAGGGACTCTGTATAAACAATCTTCTCTTCTTTACACCTCTGGTAATCTTGATTATATCGCTACTCTATAGCTACCGTTTCCGTTTCTCACTTTGGTGGTTAATTGGTAACGGACTGCTCTTTTGCTTTACTATCATAACCTTCGGTGAATTTATCTGGTTTTACTTTTTAGCCTATGAAATCTTTGCTCTGGTGGGCATGGCTTCCGGTATTGGCATCAAGCATATTCTACAAAAAATGAAAAACAAAAAACTTTCACAAAATCCTTGAAAAATCTCACAATCATGCTATAATAATCCATAGAGACAAGTCGCTTAGTCCCTTTCTACTAGAGAGTGCGTGGTTGCTGGAAACGCATAGAAAGCCTAAACTGATACTACTCTTGAGTTTTTTATGAAAACATAAAACGGTGGCCACGTTAGAGCCAATCAGAGGTGTCCCTCTCTTTTGAGGTACATAAATGAAGGTGGAACCACGTTGCGACGTCCTTTTGAGGATGTCGCTTTTTGTTTTTCTAGCTTTCACAATCCTCTGTCCCTGTTTTCAGAATAGGGTTAACACATTCGTCAATAATATAAGTAAGGAGAACATCATGATTAACATTACTTTCCCAGATGGCGCTGTTCGTGAATTCGAATCTGGCGTTACAACTTTTGAAATTGCCCAATCTATCAGCAATTCCCTAGCTAAAAAAGCTCTTGCTGGTAAATTTAACGGCAAACTCATCGACACTACTCGTGCTATCACTGAAGATGGAAGCATCGAAATTGTGACACCTGACCACGAAGATGCCCTTCCAATCTTGCGTCACTCAGCCGCTCACTTGTTTGCCCAAGCAGCTCGTCGTCTTTTCCCAGACATTCACTTGGGTGTTGGTCCAGCCATCGAGGACGGCTTCTACTACGATACTGACAACACAGCTGGTCAAATCTCTAACGAAGACCTTCCTCGTATCGAAGAAGAAATGCAAAAAATTGTCAAAGAAAACTTCCCATCAATTCGTGAAGAAGTGACTAAAAACGAGGCACGTGAAATCTTTAAAAACGACCCTTACAAGTTGGAATTGATTGAAGAACACTCAGAAGACGAAGGCGGTTTGACTATCTATCGTCAGGGTGAATATGTAGACCTTTGCCGTGGCCCACACGTCCCTTCAACAGGCCGTATCCAAATCTTCCACCTTCTCCATGTAGCAGGTGCTTACTGGCGTGGAAATAGCGACAACGCTATGATGCAACGTATCTACGGTACAGCTTGGTTTGACAAAAAAGACTTGAAAAACTACCTTCAAATACGTGAAGAAGCCAAAGAACGTGACCACCGTAAACTTGGGAAAGAGCTTGACCTCTTCATGATTTCACAAGAGGTTGGTCAAGGACTTCCATTCTGGTTGCCAAATGGTGCGACTATCCGTCGTGAATTGGAACGATATATCGTTGATAAGGAGTTGGCTTCAGGCTACCAACACGTCTACACTCCACCACTTGCTTCTGTTGAACTTTACAAGACTTCTGGTCACTGGGATCATTACCAAGAAGACATGTTCCCAACTATGGACATGGGTGACGGGGAAGAATTTGTCCTTCGTCCAATGAACTGCCCGCACCACATCCAAGTCTTCAAACACCATGTTCACTCTTACCGTGAATTGCCAATCCGTATCGCTGAAATCGGTATGATGCACCGTTATGAGAAATCAGGTGCCCTTACAGGTCTTCAACGCGTGCGTGAAATGTCTCTTAACGACGGTCACCTCTTCGTTACTCCAGAACAAATCCAAGAAGAATTCCAACGTGCTCTTCAGTTGATTATCGATGTTTATGAAGACTTCAACTTGACTGAATACCGCTTCCGTCTCTCTCTTCGTGACCCTCAAGATACTCATAAGTACTTTGATAACGATGAGATGTGGGAAAATGCCCAAACCATGCTTCGTGCAGCCCTTGATGAAATGGGTGTGGACTACTTTGAAGCCGAAGGTGAAGCAGCCTTCTACGGACCAAAATTGGATATTCAAGTTAAGACCGCTCTTGGAAAAGAAGAAACTCTTTCTACTATCCAACTTGACTTCTTGCTTCCAGAACGCTTCGATCTTAAATACATCGGAGCTGATGGTGAGGAGCACCGTCCAGTTATGATCCACCGTGGAGTTATCTCAACTATGGAACGCTTCACAGCTATCTTGATTGAGAACTACAAGGGTGCCTTCCCAACATGGCTAGCACCTCACCAAGTAACCCTCATCCCAGTATCTAACGAAAAACACGTGGACTACGCTTGGGAAGTGGCGAAAAAACTCCGTGACCGCGGTGTCCGTGCAGACGTAGATGAGCGCAATGAAAAAATGCAGTTCAAGATCCGTGCTTCACAAACAAGCAAGATTCCTTACCAATTAATCGTTGGGGACAAGGAAATGGAAGACGGAACTGTTAACGTTCGTCGCTATGGCCAAAAAGAAACACAAACTGTCTCAGTTGATGACTTTGTTCAAGCTATCCTAGCTGATATCGCCAACAAATCACGCGTTGAGAAATAAGAGATAAAACCTAGGATAGAATCCTAGCTACCTAAAAAGCAACAACTATTTCAGCTGTTGCTTTTTATATTTTATTTAACCTGAGCTAGTAGTGATTGGTCAATCCACAACAAATAGTATCCCCATCAACAATCCTTTCTATCCACTAACTTTTGAATATAGGATTTCCTCCCAAGATTTGCTTTCATGAGTTGGATAAGGTCAATATCCTCAATCCTTGTCTGCTTCATTTTCTTTTACGAGATCGTTTTGTGAATCTTTTTCAGAGAGTTTTTGATCGATATACTTGTTAATGGTTTCATAAAATTCCTTGGTCGCTTCACTATCTAATGTTGGCGAGTTCTGAACTTGATTCACTTTCAATTGAACAGATTGAATACCGTAAGAGGCTTGTTTTTGGTGGAGTGTTTCTAATTCTTCTTCTGAAATCGGATCTCCAACAACCGTCAAGACCAACTCATTGTTACTTGACTTGTAGACTTGATTAATGACCGTGTGATTGGCGAACTCTTTTCCTACAAACTGCTTGATTCCTTCTTTTCGCGCTTGATCTATCGTCAGAGTGACTGCTGAATAACTAGCTGGAAGAATCAACAATACAATCAAAGAAATCAAGCCAATTCTCATTTTAATGCTCAGCTCTTTAAATGAAGTTAAAGGAGATTTTCTCATCAAAATTCTTGTTCCAACAATGTTGGCTAGCATGATAAAGACACAGTTGATCAAGAAAAGATAGAGAGCCCCCAATAAAAATCGTACATTCCCATTAGCTAAACCATAGCCAGCAGTACAGATAGGCGGCATCAAAGCTGTAGCAATGGCTACTCCTGGCACGATATTGTTTGCTTCTTTTTTCCTTGAACCGATCACACCAGCAATCCCACCAGCAATAGCAATGAGAACATCCCAAATGGTTGGAGAGGTTCGTGCGATCAACTCGCTACTTGCATAAGACAAGGGAGAAATCCAGAAATACAGAGTCGAGACAAGCAAACTGACCAACACTTGAGTCAATAAAACCTCTAGAGATTGCTTGATTAAACGCGTATCAAAAATAGCTAAACCGAATCCCAGTCCAACAATCGGTGTCATGAGAGGTGAAATCAACATGGCTCCTATAATGACAGCTGTTGAATTCATATTTAGTCCGATAGAGGCAATAAAAATTGCACACATCAAAATCGCTGTATCTCTCAATCGAACATGAAGGTCATCGTATAATTTCTCACGGTATTCCCGTGTTGAATAATTGGCAGTCATTTGTCCTCTCCTCTTTCCTTATTTAAATTGGTATAATAATTAAAAATAACAGCTGATAAACAGCCAAAAAATATGAGCCCATAAATCGTCAAGAAGACACTGGTAATCCTTCCAATCAAGGTCACAGCTAGGAGATCCCCGTAGCCGACAGTCGTCGAAGTCACAAAAGCATACCAAAGACCGTCTCCGTAATTTGTGATAGCAGGTTCAACTAGGAAAAGCACGCCTCCTGACCCAAAAACAAAGGTCACAAAACTCAGAGCAAACCGAGTAAAACCCGTAACCTGCATAATATGCCATAACATTTTTAAACGTTTCATTTGTTCTCCTTATTCATACTAGCTCCTGACCGAGCCGTTTTTTTCCAATAATCAAAGTGAAGATAGGACATGATCTCCATCAGAGAAAGATAGACAAACTGATAGATCTGATTTAAGCTGATTATCAACTGATATTGTTTGAAAAATGACTGGAAGAAAGACCAGATATGACTGTCTTGAATCAGTCCCTTCTTAATATCAGACAGGATATTAGCTAAAGCTCCCAAGGACTGAAACGGTAAATCCTTGACATTTATATAGATCCGGTCCACCACATCATTCAGACTGGTATCTTGGATGGCATGAAATTCTCCAAAGAGAACTCCTGCCGCTCCAAGAGTAGAAACAAATTCCACCAAATAATTTCTGAGGAAATTTTCTCAACCTTTTCCCATAATGTGTTTAGTGCCATCCATAACGATCCCAACCAGAAAAAGGAAAGAAAACAAGCAAAGAAATTTTGCCGTAAATCCCAAAAAGCTTCAAGACTTGGTGTTGTTGGTTTTTCTAACTCTTTTCCTTGAACCGATCACACCAGCAATCCCACCAGCAATAGCAATGAGAACATCCCAAATGGTTGGAGAGGTTCGTGCGATCAACTCGCTACTTGCATAAGACAAGGGAGAAATCCAGAAATACAGAGTCGAGACAAGCAAACTGACCAACACTTGAGTCAATAAAACCTCTAGAGATTGCTTGATTAAACGCGTATCAAAAATAGCTAAACCGAATCCCAGTCCAACAATCGGTGTCATGAGAGGTGAAATTAACATGGCTCCAATAATAACAGCTGTTGAATTCATATTTAGACCGATAGAGGCAATAAAAATTGCACACATCAAAATCGCTGTATCTCTCAATCGAACATGAAGGTCATCGTATAATTTCTCACGGTATTCCCGTGTTGAATAATTTCCGTTCATTGGTTACTCCTTTTATTTTATATAATCTTGTTTCTGCATGGATGATGGTAGAGAGACTTCTGTCCAATCTTACATATTTTTCTTCTCACCTGTTATTCTTTTGAAAATTATCTTTTAAGTATCCGTCAGTCCATCCTTTATATTATATCAAAAATTTTACAGTTTTTCTCTGACGAAATCTATCAATTGAATAGATAGATGAAGCAAGAAATTTTTGTTTCCTTATCCGAAGAAGGAAAAACGGTATCTCCTGAACCTTGATACTATGCGTTTTATTCTTTATAATTTAGCTATTTCAAAATTACAAGTTCTCCATTCTTAATTTCCCAAACTTGGTCAAACTTACTTAATAATTCGTTTTGGCGATGTAAAGTAACAATGACGGCACTTGGTAGTTCCAGAACTCTTTCCAATTCCATTTTAAACTGATTAGTATCCAAGGCAGAGAAAGGTTCGTCTAGGATAAGCAATGGATTTTTACGATTTTTCTCACGATTTAAATACATTCGTTGTTGCTGACCACCTGACAGGGATTGTGGTGGAATTTTTTCAAAATCTTCTTCTCTGAATTTTTCATTGAAACTATTGAATAGTGTTACATTATTTTCATAACTCGAAATAAATGTATGTTCTTGTTGCAGAATCATACCGAATCTTCCCCAAAGATGGTCCAAAACAAGCCCATCTAGCACAATTTGTCCTTCAAAATCTTCATCTGTTCCATTTAAAATGTTGAGAAGACTACTTTTTCCAGAACCATTCTTACCAATAAGCGCAATTTTATCCCCTTTTTGAATCGTAGCGGAAGTAATTATCAATTTTGATTCTCCCAGTTGTTTGGAAATGTTTTTCAAAGTAATCGTATCAAAAGAATGTTGAGGTGCTTGAACTGAAACGGGTCTCCCAACAATGTTTTGAAAACTCTTGATTACAGGCTTTACGGACTCTAACATTTGTAAATCATAAAGGATTTCCTGTATTGGTTCAGAAAAAGCATTAATATATCCGAAACTCGCCACCACCTCAGGAATACCGAGTTGCTGGTGAGATAGAGAGTAGGCTAAATAAACAGAACAAGACTAATGAATTCAAAAGAAACACCTGTCAATAAGATGCCTGTAATTTTTGTCAAACCATACTTAAAATACTTATCCTGCAAATTCTTTAGAGAACTCTTTTGTTGATTCAAAAAATGCGACATAGTTAGTTTATTTACCAAATGATGTCCCATGAGCAAATCCTCCAAAGTTCGATAGTAATCTCCTTGTTTTTTCAAGTAAACCTGTCTACGATTAGCGGTCAACTTCCCAACGATTTTAGGAATTTGAATACTAATTCCAGTGGAAAAGATTAAAATCAGTGATACAATAGGATTAATTGTTCTGCTAATAATGAAAGCGTAAATGATGATACGTAAAATTTGTTTGATAAAACTCATCAATGGAGGAAGGTAATCCTTTTCCAACGAATCTAGGTCATTAGATTGATAGGAAATATACTCTGCTACTGTTTTCTGCTTGAAATCGTGGTGACTGAGTCCCAGAAGTGAACGAAACCACTCATTTTTCAAAGTAGTCGAAAAGATAATCCCCTGCTTCCAATCAAGTATCATTTGGATATAGTTACAACTCAAATAGCCTGCCACTGACATAGAGTAACCATATAGAGCTACTTGATAATCCCCTTTGATTAATGCCTGCGTGAAATACGGTAACAAAGCAGTGCAGATATTCGATATTGCACCAAAAAGAAAATTAAAGAAGAGATACCATCTAATAGTTTTAAGATATGGTAGCATATACGATACTCCTTACTAATACTTTTTTTACATATCGAAGAACAATCTCTACTATTCCCTGTTTCAGATAGTGTGATACCAGGACATTGAGTGCAATAATTGGCAATCACACAAGTTCTGCAGTTTTTACTATCATTCCAAGTATAATTTGCTATTTTGTAAAATATAGGTCTATCCCATGTTTCTTTGATAGATGTAAAATGAATATTTCCAATACTTCTATTGAAAGTAAGCTTTTTCAGTTTTTCTAACGATTTAGGCTATTTCGTGACACACCCACAATCCGTGAAAATTCTGGTTATATCAGATTATGTGATTTTCGTAAGAATTTTATATTGTCTCCAATCATGGTAGTCTCCTTTTACTTGATAAAACTATTATAACATTTAGAAATTAAAAACTGGTTCAAAATCAATAGGATGTGTGTATTCGATACATTCAATAAATTCTTGGAAACAGTTCTACACCAGTTACACAAATCTATATACACCTATCTCATTCAAAATAAAAAGAAAGCTGCAGTTCTTTTAATCCTGTATCAACGATTCATTCTGAAATCGAATAGGAGACATTTCCCAAGTCTACAATTCACTTCATCTCAAATTAATTTTTGTAATTAACCCTTAGTTTATAGATTTTATACTCAACAAAAGTATAAAGCATACAAAACTTCACTTTGAACCAGTATTTATACTATATTCCGTATTAAAAATTCTATTATTGGTTTTGTAAAAAACAGTCTTCAAATATCCTGAAATATAGCAAAAAGAGATTGGGTAAAAACTCATTGTCTCTTCTCACTCAAGGACTAAGTTTACTTGAGCAAACTGAATCCGCACTATCGTTCCTTTTCCAACCTCAGACTCGATACGAATCTGGTGCCCCAGTTCTTCAGAAATTTTCTTAGATAGATAGAGGCCAAGTCCAGATGACTGCTGAGTTAGGCGTCCATTATATCCTGAGAAGCCACGTTCAAAGACTCGGAGGACATCACTGTTTTTTATCCCGATTCCCGTATCCTTGATACAGAGTTCCTGGCCTTCCATATAAATCTCCAGACCACCTTCCTTGGTGTACTTGAGACTATTTGAGATAATTTGTTCAATGACCACTAGTAACCACTTCTTATCCGTCACAATTTCTTTATCAAGGTCATATAGGTTGACATTTAGGCCTTTTTGAATAAAGAAAAGAGCATATTTACGAATTATTTCCTTGACCAAGTCCTCAATTTGCACCTGCTTCAAGACCAAATCATCATGGAAACTTTCTAAACGCAGGTACTGTAAAACTAGATTGGTATAGGAATCAATCTTGAAAATTTCCTGTTCTAATTGCTGCTTCAGTTGGCGGTCGGCTACTTCTGCAACTAAGAGTTGACTGGCTGCAATGGGGGTCTTAATCTGATGGACCCACAAGGTATAGTAATCCAGTAAATCCGTCAGTTTTCTTTCTGAATCTGACTTCTGCTGATAAAGTTCCATCTCACGCGCTTCTAATTTTTCTGCTAAAACTCTTTCCAAAGGAGACTGAGCTTCCCTCTCCCCATAGAGAATTTCCTGACGATATACCTGCATTTCTACCAATATGTCCCAAGCGAAAAATAAAATGGTTACAAAGCAACACAAGAGGAAAAAGTAGAGAAAGTAAATTCCCAAACTGGCAAATAAAAACTGAAAGAGTAAGAGCAGAAACGTCAAAGAAATCAGATAGACAAACAGACGACTACGGGAACGCAGATAGGCTAGAAAAAATTGTTTCCAATCAAGCATGCTTCAGTCCGTACCCTATCCCTTTCTTGGTCTCGATAAATCCTACCAACCCCTGCTCTTCCAACTTTTTACGCAATCGAGCCACATTGACAGAGAGCGTATTATCATCAATAAAAAAGTCACTGTTCCAAAGTTCCCGCATCAGGTCATCACGCGCTACGATATTGCCTGCATGCTCAAACAAAACTCGTAAAATCTGGAATTCGTTCTTGGTCAAATTCAAGACTTGCCCTTGATAATGTAAATCCATGGATTTGGTATTGAGGATAACACCAGCATATTCCAGTAAACTCTCGTCACGCCCAAACTCATAGGAACGACGCAACAAGCCCTGAACCTTGGCTAAAAGAACCTGCTGGTCAAAAGGCTTGGTCACAAAGTCATCCGCCCCCATATTGATTGCCATGACAATATCCATAGCCTGGTCTCTCGAAGACAGAAACATGATAGGCACCTTGGAAATCTTGCGGATTTCCTGACACCAGTGATAGCCATTAAACAAGGGCAATCCAATATCCATGAGGACCAGATGAGGCTCCGACTGGACAAAAAGACTCAAAACTTCCATAAAGTCTTCTACCAGAACCACTTCAAATCCCCATTCAGAGAGCATTTTCCCGACCTGTTGACGAATGACCTGATCATCTTCTACTAATAAAATCTTGTGCATCTGATTCTCCTTTGCTAATTTTAGGAGTCTTAAATCCTTTAGTATAAATAGAGGGCTTAGTATCTAATACTTTTTTGACATTTCCTTGTCACAACAGCTCAAAAACAGATAGTGAATAACCCCATTGATATCATACCTTATTTTCAGACATAGTGCCAGCACTACCCTTTTATTTTTAATTTTTTCAACCTTCATTTCAGTTCTTTTATCCATCCCCTTAACCAAAATTTATATCTATTCTTCCAAACCTTGAGTGTAGTTAAAACGACACTCTATACTCTTCTAACATTGAAAAGCTCCTTATCAAGTGGTATCCGTAAAAAGTTCTAGCTTTCAGATTGACAATCTGAAAAAGATTTGTTAAGATATGAATGAACAATATTTAATATTCATTCAGAAAAGAGGTGAATCAAATTGGACAAAAAACAGACTTTGAAATCCGCAGCTTATGAAGTTTTTTCAAAAAAAGGATACAAGGCGACAGGAATTTCAGAAATTGCTAGACAAGCTCATATGGCAGTCGGATCTTTTTATAACTATTACGAAAGTAAAGAAGCTATTTTTTTAGATATCTATATTGATGAAAACAACCGTGTTCGCCAAACTATGATCGAAGAACTGGATTGGGAAATTGATATGATTGATCTTATTAGTCAACTCTTTGCTCAATCCAGAGCACTCGTTTCCTCCAATAAAATCCTTGCAGAATGGTACAATCCTGCCATAGCAGATGAGTTGCATAGCTACTATTCCTCAGAAGAAGGAAAAGTCACGAATCCATTTCATCAATTTCTCGTGAAAACCTTTACTCATCGTTTGCAGGCTGAAGGCCATTCTCCAGAAAAAATTCAAGATATTTTACAAGTTTACAACCTATTTTACTACATGGATATGCATATCACAGAAAATGATTTTCCAGATATTAGCAAAACTGTAGAAATACTAGCAACCAACTTCATTAAAGGAATACTGAAATAAAGAAATCTTTTCTTTATTTTTTGGAAATTATTGAATGAAAAAAAATATTATTCATTCATAGAAAATTACTACACCATAGGAGTTAAAAATGAAACGAGGGAAAAAAATGTTCATAATTATTCTAACTACACTTGGAGTGCTCGGCTTTATATCTTGGGGAATCATTACCTATCTTGGACGAAGTCAAACTTTATCGATAAAATCCATTGAAAATCCCAGCGGAGATTTGTATTTAGTTCACATCACAAAACCAAAAAATCAAATATGGAAAGCTGGCTCCTATGCTCAGTTTAAGCTTCCTGACAGCTCGTTTGGTCCAGACAAAAGTCCAGTAAAGGAGGATCAGGCTAGCCGATGGCTAACCCTTGCTTCCACTCCTGATGAGGATGAAATTCTTATTGTAACCCATAATAGTGGTAGCGTGTTTAAGGAAACCTTAACACATTTACCAGCTGGTAGTAAAATTGAGATGAGTTGGCTGGAGTCATCTTTATCTGTTAAAGACAATGACCAAGCACTAGTTTGTTTTGCCTCTGATGTCGGTATTTCTACTCTACGTCCAATTATGAAAGAGTGGGCTGGTAAGCGCTCCATCATTCTTAATCATTTAGACAAAGGAGTAAACATTTTTGATAATGAGTTAAAAGAGCTTAGTAAGAATAATCCGAATCTAACTTATAAAACTAGCGAAACCTTTTCTCAAAGCCAAGCATTTTTAAAAAATGCGGTTGTGAAATACGGTAACCAAGCTATTTATCTCTTAACCGGCCAACCTGATGATATAAATGAGATGAAAAATTTCTTAAAAGAGAATGGGATTGACGACAAACAGATACAAACAAGTATATTTAGAGGTTTGAAATAAAAGCAAACTGTCTTCTATGTGTCTGAATCATACCATTATAGGTCGGTATGTAGAGAACTCGTACAAACCAACTAGTAAATTCTATGTGATTGTGATAATATAAATAAAAAGAAAGGAGCTCTTATGACCAATATTTTTGACTATCTGAAAGATGTCACACACGATTCCTTTTACGACCTTCCTTTAAATGAATTAGATACTCTAGCCTTAACAGAAATCACCTACCTCTCCTTTGATAATCTGGTTTCCACAAGTCCTCAGCGACTTTTAGACCTGGCTCCTCAGGTTCCAAGAGAGTCTGACATGTTGACCAGCAAAAATCGCCTCCAGCTATTGGATGAGCTATCTCAACACAAGCGCTTCAAAAATTGCAAACTCTCCCACTTTATCAACGACATAGACCCTGAGCTGCAAAAGCAATTTGCTGCTATGACCTACCGCCTCACTCTCGATACCTATCTGATTGTCTTTCGTGGGACTGATGACAGCATCATTGGCTGGAAGGAAGATTTCCACCTGACCTATATGAAGGAAATTCCTGCTCAAAAGCATGCCCTCCGCTATTTAAAGAACTTTTTTGCCCAACATCCTAAGCAAAAGGTCATTCTGGCTGGGCATTCCAAGGGAGGCAATCTAGCCATCTATGCTGCTAGTCAAATTGAGCAAAGCTCGCAAAATCAGATCACAGCAGTTTATACCTTTGATGCGCCTGGTCTCCATAAAGAGCTGACACAAACTGAGGGCTATCAAAGGATAATGGAGAGAACCAAGGTCTTCATCCCACAAGGCTCCATTATCGGTATGATGCTGGAAATTCCTGCCCACCAAATCATCGTGTACAGTACTGCCTTAGGTGGTATCGCCCAGCACGATACCTTTAGTTGGCAGATTGAGGACAATCACTTCGTCCAACTGGATAAGACCAACAGTGATAGCCAACAAGTTGACACAACCTTCAAGGAGTGGGTGGCCACAGTCCCTGACGAAGAACTCCAGCTCTACTTCGATCTCTTCTTTGGCACCATTCTTGATTCTGGTATTACTTCTATCAATGACTTGTCTTCCTTAAAGGCTATCGAACACATTCGTCATCTCTTCGTCCAAGCTCAATCCCTCACTCCAGAAGAAAGGGAAACCATGGGACGTCTTACCCAATTATTAATTGATACCCGTTACCAAGCATGGAAAAATAGATAGTACCTTTCAAAAATCAAATGTATACAAAACAAAAGACCTAGAATACATACTTTCATGTGCATTCTAAGTCTTTTTAAATAGAATCTGACTACCAAATAACCCCTTTATAGGCTATCAAAATGAGGACTGATAGCAGGACATAAAAGGCAAGGAAAAGCCATTTCATTTTGACACAGAGCGCTACGTACTCCCGAATAAAAGCAGATGGTATGTAGTAGCCTGCCGTCCTACATCCGAGGCCATCTCCCTTCATATTTAACTTACGCGCATAGGTACTGGTACGAAAAACATGATAGTCATTCGTAACAAAGAGGAATTGAGGTTTTGCTATCAGTTTCTCGCCAAGTTCCTTAGAAAAGAGAAGGTTCTCATAGGTAGTCCTTGATTGTTCCTCCAGAATAATCGCATCTTGGGGAACATCTGTCTCTTCAAGCATATAATTTATAATGGCCTGCGCTTCAGAAATCTTCTCATCTCCTCCTTGACCACCACTAGCAATGATTTTGATATGAGGATTCTTAGAATTGTGGTAAGCTTCCACTGCCTTATCAATCCTCCTCTTCAGCAAAGGAGTTACCCTTTCTCCGTCTAACAAACCTGCACCGTGAATGATAATAAAATCATAATGCTTCTTCTTAGGAATAAAGAGATACAAGATAGAGTACAGAATAAAAGCCACAAAAGCAAAACCAAAAATAAAGTAAGAATAAGCAATAAATGCAAATAAAATGTTTAGAAAGTGATTGGTGTAAAATAATTCATTTCTATCACCCAATCGAAATGACATCAAGGCAAAAAATAACAAAATGACTATTCCAAGGAGCATTGAGAGATAATTAGCCTTTGAACGTCCCTCTCGCTTCAGCAAGATAAGGCCATTATAGATTAAAAAGATGCCACTTAGAAAAAGCAGTATCGGAAGTAAAATAAAGGGAAATATAAAAAAAGCGAAATGAATCTTCTCATACCCATTTTGATAAAAAAGGTAGCCTAGATAAAAATAACTGGAAATGAGGGATAATAAGAATAATACTGGATTCCACAAACTTCTATTATCTTTCCAAAATGACACTATAAAGGCTAATACAATTCCTATAACAAGATACATTTCTTCCTCCTTTAATGATTCTATTTTATCACAATTTTACATAGAGAAAAAGAGGGCATCTACCCCTCTCACTCCTTCATTTGACTCTCTGCATCGGCCACGACCTGTTCTAAACTGGTCTGACCAAGTTCAGCCTCCATAGCCAGCTGGATTCTCTCCAATTTTTGATCCAAAACATCATGAATATGAGCTCCAACTGGGCAATTTGGATTTGGATTGTCATGGAAACTGAAGAGTTGGCCTGTCTTACCAAGACATTCGACCGCTTGATAAACATCTAAAAGACTAATGTCTTTGAGATCCTTAACAATCTCTGTTCCGCCCGTTCCGCGCGCGACTGAAATCAGCTCTGCCTTCTTCAACTGGGACAAGGTCTTTCTGATAATGACTGGATTGACCCCGACACTAGCAGCCAGAAAATCACTGGTCACCTTGCTTTCCTTCCCCTCGAGGGCAATAATTATCAGCATATGAGTCGCAATGGTAAATCTACTTGGAATTTGCATCCTCTTCTCCTTTTTACAAGGCTATCCTGCCTCTACTCTTCTTTTTCTTTTATTATACCCTTTTTAGTTGTAATGTCAATCGTTACCACCTTTTAACCAGGCATCTAATTCCCTATCATAGCCTTCTTTCTGGGCTAATTCTCTCAGAAATTCCTGATGATGAGTATGGTGGATCCCATTGACCAGACTTTCATAGTAAACCTCAAAATAGGGTAGTTTGAAGTCTTTAGCCAACTGCAATTCAGCTGCCACATCGTAGTCTACCCGTCGGAAGTCCATATCTACCAAGCCTTTGTCATCAAATTCTAAAATCATATACTGAGCTCGCAAGTCCTTCCGCAACTGGGCATCTAGAAAGAAAGGTTGCCCAATCGAACCCGGATTGACAATCAATTGCCCACCAGTCCCGTAACGAAGCAACTGCTGGTGAATATGACCATAAACAGCAATATCACAAGGCGGATTGGTCACCAAGCGGTCAAAATCCTCTTGCGCTCCAGTATGAATCAACTCTCTCCCCCAGTTCTTATCAGGAAGATGGTGGCTAATTCCCACCGTCAAATCACCAAACTGACGATGAATCTGGAGCGGTTGATTGTGGAGCAGTTCAATTTCTTCTAGGGAAATTTCCTCTAAAACATACTGGCACTGTCGCAAGAGATAGCGTTGACTGGGACGAGTACTATCCAATTCCTTGCGGACACCATGCCAAAGACTGTCTTCCCAGTTTCCCAAAACTCTAGCCGTAATCGGTAGTTGATCCAACAAGTCCAAAATCCTTCTACGCCCTGTCCCTGGCATGAGAATATCTCCCAGAAGCCAGTATTCATCCACTCCTAGCTGCCGAGCATCTGCCAAAACAGCCTCCAAGGCGGTGGTATTTCCATGAATATCTGAAAGAAGAGCTATTTTCATCATATCCATCTCCTCGTTTTTTCTCTTGCAATAAGTATAACATAAAAAGTCACAGCTAGAGAAATCTAGCTTTTTTTGATATACTAGATATAGATATTAGACAAGAGGAAACGAATGACCCCGAATAAAGAAGATTATCTAAAATGTATTTATGAAATCGGCATAGACCTGCATAAAATTACCAACAAGGAAATTGCGGCCCGCATGCAAGTCTCTCCCCCTGCCGTAACTGAAATGATTAAACGGATGAAGAGTGAAAATCTCATCCTCAAGGACAAGGAATGTGGCTATCTACTGACTGACCTCGGCCTCAAATTGGTCTCTGAGCTCTATCGTAAGCATCGCTTGATTGAAGTTTTTCTAGTCCATCATTTAGACTATACAAGTGACCAGATTCACGAGGAAGCTGAGGTCTTGGAACATACTGTCTCTGACCTGTTCGTGGAAAGACTGGATAAATTGCTAGGATTTCCCAAGACCTGTCCTCATGGAGGAACTATTCCTGTCAAGGGAGAACTCTTGGTTGAAATCAATAACCTGCCACTAGCTGATATCAAGGAAGCTGGCGCCTACCGCCTGACTCGGGTGCACGATAGTTTTGACATTCTCCATTATCTGGATAAGCACTCACTTCGCATCGGTGATCCGCTCCAAGTCAAGCAGTTTGATGGCTTCAGTAACACCTTTACTATCCTTAGTAAAGACGAGGATTTACAAGTGAATATGGACATTGCCAAACAACTCTATGTCGAGAAAATCAACTAATTTCTCAAGTCCCCCAACCAACCCTGAAAGTTTTATTTTCAGGGTTTTATTTCTATCATTTGATTTTACTTTCATTTAGTTGTAGAATATTTGTAAAAAAAAAGAAAGATATTTTAATATATGAAAAAATCACTCAAAATTTTTGCGATATCCAAATGGTTTGACCTCTTCGGGGTTGCTTTGGTCGTTGGGATTGCGATTGCATCTGGTTACCTCAACTCCCGTCTCGATAAATTCGTAGACTGGGGATCATGGACAGCTCTTGTACCTTTTGGATTGATTTCCGTAACCAACGTTGGGATTTCCATGTTGTCCACTCGTTTCACGGGAAAATTAAGCAAATGGGGAAATTACTTTGGGATTGTTAATACTATTTTGTCTGGTACTATTGATTATATCCTTGGAAATAAGGCAGCCATTATCACCTATCCCGTCACCTTCCTCATTTATACCTTTGCCATAAAGAAATGGGAAGCTTCGCAAGAAGGCAGACCCAACCAAATGAGCCAAAAACAGCTAAAATTGGCAGCCATCAGCATTTCCATCATCGCCTTTCTCTTTGCCTTTGTGACCAACTATATCGGCTATGGGGGCAAGATGAATCTCCTTGCCTATGTGACAACTATTGCCTTTGCACTGTCCCTCATTGCCAATGCTTTGAACGCATTGAAACTAACAACTCAGTGGGGCTTTTGGTTGATTTACAATTTTGTGCAGCTGACAAAGGCTGGCATTCAAGGAAATTTCGCCAATATCGGTAAATACATCTTTTATATCCTCAATGCAATCGGAGCTTTATTTGTCTGGAATGATGAAGAAGTAAGATAATAGAAGAAAACTTAAATAAAAAAACAAGTCGACTTAAGAGAATCTCCCTTCTGCTATTTTTATCATTTTACTTGTAACTCCCATTCTTTTGGAGTAGAATGAAGTTAGATAAAAGAGGGAGGTCATCTTATGAAAAAACTCTTTAGAATCCATTTTACAGCAATTGCAGTCATCGATTTGCTACTATTCGCATTTTTTAACAAAAGACCCGAGACATCTTTGGAGTGGCTCTTGCTCTCTGGTTTTATTTTCCTCCTTGCTCAAGGACTCCTGCTATTTCGCTTGGTTGTCCGACTCAAACATCAATTCGCTGAGATTTATCCTAAAATCAATAAAAAGATTCGCTTCTACTATTTAGGGATTCTCTCCATTGATTTTCTATTTTTTGTCCTCTTAGCCTTCATTAGTTCTCAGCGTTTTTACTCTCTTATGCCAATCATCACTGCTTGTCATTCTACTTTATATTATATGACGGCTGACTACCTAAGAGAACACTATCCAGATTTTTACGATAAACACATCTCTTTATGGGAGTGTCTCTAAGGAAAAGGAGGTTTTAGCATGAAAAAAATCATCTCCATCAAAACCATTCAACTCCTTATCATCGATGGAATTATGCTGGCATTTTTGACATTTAAAGAGGGGCTTACTTGGGATTGGATGTTGATTTATAGCGGTTGGCTCATTTTCTTTCATCCTGTGCTATTGACCTATCTTTCTAACCAGCTTTGTGATCACTTTAGTCAACTCTATTCCCAGATTAGACCGAGATTCTGGCGATTTGCCTTACAAATCCTTCTATGGGATAGCCTGATGATTCTCTCCTTGATATGTTTAAGTAGCATCCCACTTTTCCTTCAGGGGACACTCCTCATCCTAGGACATCTCATCTCTTCCTATCGCATAAGCCAAAGTCTGAAAAGAGATTTCCCCAAGGCCTATCAAGAACCGATGTCTTTTTGGAGTATTTTATGATAGATGAGAAAAACCAAGCCGGCTGGGCTTGGTCTTTCTTATCTATTTTTAGTATCTAGGATAATGGTAACTGGTCCGTCATTGACCAACTCAACTTGCATATCCGCTCCAAAGATACCTGTCTGAACAGGCACTTCTTGCGCTAGTTTTTGGTTGAAAACATCATAGAAGTCTGATGCCATATCCGGCTTGGCTGCACCTGTAAAGGCTGGACGATTGCCTTTCTTAGTATCCGCAAAGAGGGTAAACTGAGAAATAGAAAGGATTTCTCCTTCAATATCTTTGACAGACAGGTTCATCTTGCCTTCTGCGTCTGAAAAAATCCGCATATTGACAAGCTTTCTCACGGCATAGTCCAAATCTTCCTCTTGGTCCTCTGGTCCAACACCAACCAGCAATAGGAGCCCCTGATTGATTTTTCCCTGAACCTGATCTTCAATGCTCACTTGGGCTTTTTTAACCCGTTGTATAATGATTTTCATAATAGCCTTTCTAGTAAGAGCTAGGACAATTAGCCATTGGTACGTTTAACAGAGTAAACTTCTGGCACACTCTTAATCTTGTCCACAACCGTGGTTAGCGTCGAGAGGTTGGCAATGCCGAAAGACACATGGATATTAGCAAACTTCATATCCTTGGTTGGTTGGGCATTGACCGTTGAAATATTCTTGGTTGTGTTTGAAAGAACTTGCAGTACATCGTTCAACAGTCCTGTACGGTTGAGGCCGTAAATATCAATATGGGCCATATACTCCTTATTTGAGCTAGAGTACTGGTCTTCCCACTCCACATCAAGGAGACGTTGCTCGTAGTTTTCTTGGGCACGCAGATTCATACAGTCCACACGGTGAATAGCTACACCACGCCCCTTAGTGATATAGCCGACAATATCATCACCAGGCACGGGATTACAACACTTGGCAATCCGCACTAGGAGACCTGATGCGCCTTCAATGACCACACCACCCTCATGCTTGACCTTGAGGGTTTCTTTGTTTTCAACCTTGACTTCGCCACCTTTGACAAGCTCTTCTGCTTCCGCCTTGGCCTTGGCACGTTCTTCCTCACGACGTTCTTTTTCAGTCAGACGGTTAAAGACAGTAATAGCTCCAATTTCTCCAAAACCAATAGCCGCAAAGAGGGATTCTTCTGTCTTGTAGCTGGTCTTTTGTAGAACTTGGTCCATGTGGCGCTTGTCCATGAATTTATTGGCCACATAGCCATTTTCTTGGAACTGAGCCATCAGCATCTCACGGCCCTTGTTGACAGATAATTCCTTATCTTGGTTTTTAAAGAACTGACGAATCTTGTTACGCGCCTTGCTGGTCTTGACCATATTGAGCCAGTCACGGCTAGGTCCAAAGGAGTTCGGGTTGGTGACAATTTCAACCTGATCCCCTGTCTTGAGCTTGGTCGTCAGTGGAACCATACGGCCATTGACCTTAGCACCAGTTGCTTTTTCCCCAACTTTTGTATGGATTTCATAGGCAAAGTCAATCGGTCCTGAATCTTTTGGAAGTGAACGGACAGCTCCATCTGGGGTAAAGACATAAATCTCCTCAGCCAGGTAGTTTTCCTTAACTGAATCTACAAATTCCTTGGCATCATCAGCCTGATCTTGGAGTTCCATCATCTCCTTGATCCAGTTCATCCCAATAGCTGATTCCTTGCTGTTAACCTGCCCCTTGATGCCTTTCTTATAAGCCCAGTGAGCCGCAACCCCGTACTCAGCCACCTCGTGCATTTCTTTGGTCCGAATCTGGAATTCAATCGGCCCTTTTGGCCCATAAACAGTCGTATGGATAGACTGGTAACCATTGGCCTTGCGGTTAGCGATATAGTCTTTAAAGCGACCTGGCATCGGTTTCCAAAGCTCATGCACGTAACCAAGCATGGCATAGACATCACTTTGGGTATCTAAAATACAGCGAATAGCAATCAGGTCATAGATTTCCTCAAAACGTTTTCTCTTATCCTGCATTTTGCGGAAAATCGAGTAAATATGCTTGGGACGACCGTAAATCTTCCCATTTAGATGACGATCTGTCGTATATTCCTCTAATTTTGTGACTACCTCATCCACCAAGGCCTCACGCTCTCTGCGCTTTTCCTTCATCATATGGGTAATCTTGTAAAACTCCGTAGGATTGAGATAACGGAAAGACAGGTCTTCCAATTCCCATTTGACACTGGAAATCCCCAGACGGTGAGCAAGAGGTGCATATATTTCCATTGTTTCTTTGGAAATGCGCTCCTGCTTGTCTTTTCTAAGATGTTTCAGGGTTCGCATATTATGCAAGCGGTCAGACAGTTTGACCAAGATAACACGGATATCCTCAGACATGGCCATAAGCATCTTGCGATGATTTTCCGCTAATTGTTCCTCGTGAGACTTGTACTTAACTTTACCGAGCTTGGTAACTCCATCGACAATCACGCGCACATCAGGACCAAACTCCCTTTCCAAATCGTCCAAGGTCGCATCAGTATCCTCCACCACATCATGCAAGAAACCACAAGCAACCGTTACAGCATCCAGCTTGAGCTTAGCTAAAATACCTGCCACTTGGATAGGGTGAATGATATAAGGTTCACCTGATTTACGATATTGACCACTATGGCATTCAACGGCGTAAACCAAGGCCTTATGGACAAAAGCCACATCCTCTTCCGATAAATATTTCTGTGTTAAAGCGACAACTTCATCGCCTGTTAAATTCACTTCTTTTGGCATCTCTACTCTCCAATTCTTCCTACCATTTTATCACTTTTTTAAGAATATGAAAACTAGAAAAAGAGGATTCTGAAGCTATTCAATTTGTTGGGACAGATGATAGAATAAGATTCAAACTTAAAAAATAAAATTATCTGATTTTCATCTAACTTTTTTGAAATATAGGCTACTCTAAAAGTTAGTGAAATGAAAATCTTTTCTTCTGCTTAAATAAGAAAAGATTTGATATTTTGGTAATTTTCTAACTTTTTTAGTGTATAATGGTAATATGAACAGTTTTTTACGATAATTACTGAATTTTCATCTTTCTAGAAAGGCAAACAACATGAAATCACACAAAAGACTGACACTTTTAGCTTTAGCTTTTCTTGGACTAACAAACCAAGTCGTTTTGGCTAATGATACGAGTCATTCTACTACTGCCCCTATGACTAGTTCAACTAGTAGCTCAACAAATACTTCTACTAGCAATTCTCAAGCTAGTACAGAAACTTCGTCGAGCACAGCTAGTTCAAGTGAGCAAGAAAGCAAACCTTCTCTTTTCACAGAAACCAAACCCAATCAACCTATACAAACTGGCTGGGTAAAAGAGGGGAACAAGTGGACTTTTTATAGTCAAACTGGGGTTAAATTTACAGATACCCTCTATGATGGTTATTTCTTTGATAGTCATGGCTACTTGCTTGAAAACAGCTGGTACCAAATGGGCAATAATTGGTACTATATCAATGGTTCAGGTAAATATTTATCCAACCAATGGAGCCAAATCAATGGCAAGTGGTATGCTTTTGATGGCTATGGTAGAATGTTGGCCAATGTCTGGAAAGGCGATTACTACCTCAAATCCAGTGGTGCTATGGCAGATAGGGAATGGGTCTACGACCAAAGCTACTCTAGTTGGTTTTACCTCAAATCTGGCGGACGCTATGCCCAAAAACAATGGATTGGTTCCTACTACCTTAAATCTGGTGGCTACATGGCCCATAAGGAATGGATTTATGACCCAGACTATCAAGCTTGGTACTATCTTAAGGACGATGGTGTGTATGTTACAGGAACCTATGCTGTAGATGGTAAAAACCAGCTCTTCCAAGGAAATGGAAAATGGGTTCGTGAATTAGCACAAGGTTTTCAAAAAGGACAATACTCTAAAACCATCTTTCTCGATCCAGGACACGGTGGTAAGGATCGCGGGGCTTATTACTATGGCATAGCTGAAAAAGAATTGAACCTACAAGTTTATCGTAAGCTACGTAAACGACTAGAAGGACTCGGCTATACCGTTCTCACCTCTCGAGATAGTGATATAGACGTTGATTTTATTACCGAGCGTTCTCGTATGGTCAACAAGACCAATGCTGACTTTTTCATTAGCCTTCATTTCAATGCAAAAGGGAATGATACGACCGTTAATCTTGGTATCCAGACCTATTCTTACAAGGATGAACCTGGTTTCCCTAGCAAGATTAACAAAGATTGGCATAACAATCCTGAACGGATGAGTGAAAGTAATCGTCTCGCAGCCGATATCCATTCTTCACTGCTAGCTGAAACTGGAGCTAGAGATGCTGGGCTCTTGCAAGCAACCTTTGCTGTCCTCCGTGAAACAGCTAAACCAGCTGTTTTGCTAGAAATGGGATATATGGATAATCCAGAAGAAAACCAAAAAATCCGCAGCAGTGACTACCAAGATAAACTAGTTGAAGGGATTATCAAGGGAATCCAAAAATATTATGCTGGTAATTAAAACAGTTTAAGCCTCGAACTAACTCGAGGCTTATTTTTTATCCAAACCATCTTCTTCTTTCTAGACCTATTTCCTTTTCCAGCTTATTCTCCCCAACTGTGCTATACTTAATTTATACTCAATGAAAATCAAAGAGCAAACTAGGAAACTAGCCGCAGGTTGCTCAAAGCACCGCTTTGAGGTTGTAGATAAAGTTGACGCGGTTTGAAGAGATTTTCGAAGAGTATTAGTACATTCTTTGAGATTGGAGCCAATATGAAAATCCATAAAACCGTAAATCCTGTTGCCTATGAAAATACCTATTACCTAGAAGGAGAAAAGCACCTCATCGTTGTCGATCCTGGTAGCCATTGGGAAGCCATTCGTCAGACCATCGAGAAGATCAATAAACCGATCTGTGCTATTCTCTTGACCCACGCCCATTATGACCATATCATGAGTCTGGACTTGGTTCGCGAAACTTTTGGCAATCCTCCTGTCTATATCGCAGAGAGTGAAGCTAGCTGGCTCTATACTCCTGTCGATAATCTCTCTGGGCTTCCACGCCACGATGATATGGCAGATGTGGTCGCAAAACCTGCAGAACACACCTTTGTCTTTCATGAGGAATATCAATTAGAGGAATTTCGTTTTACTGTCTTGCCAACACCAGGGCACTCTATCGGTGGTGTTTCTATCGTCTTTCCTGATGCTCACCTAGTCTTGACAGGAGATGCTCTTTTCCGTGAAACCATCGGACGAACGGATCTTCCGACTGGTAGCATGGAGCAACTCCTTCATAGTATCCAGACCCAACTCTTCACCCTACCAAACTACGATGTTTATCCAGGACATGGTCCAGCTACGACTATTGCTCATGAAAAGACCTTCAATCCTTTTTTTTAGTAAGATGATGACAATCAATATCGCAATTTAAGTAAACTATCCAGCAAGTCTTTCTATTATAAAAGGCATCCAATCAAGTTTTCACACCTGATTGGATGCCTTTTTCTAATTACTTCCTTCTTTGCATTACTTACCAAATAATCACGCGCTCTTCTGGTGAACGCCACATACCGTCTCCTTCTTTGACATCATAGGTTGTAAAGAAATCATCGAAGTTTGGTACTTGTACATTGACACGGAGTTTGGCTGGCGCATGCACATCGACACTAGCTAAAAGTTTCATAAATTCTGGGCGACCTTTCATGCGCCAGATGCGACCGAAGTTGTAGAAGAAGTCTTCTGCTGAGAAGTCTGGTTCTCTCTTGGCTGCTTCAAGCGCTGCAGCGATTCCTCCCAAGTCAGCCACGTTTTCTGACACAGTCAATTTACCGTTGATGGTTGCTCCATAAGAATCCTGTCCATCAAACTGGTCAATGACTTTTTGTGTTTTCTCCTTGAAGGCAGCATAGTCACTCTCTGTCCACCAATCCTTGAGGCTACCATTTTCATCAAAGGAAGCTCCGTTGGTATCAAAGGCGTGAGAAATTTCATGGGCAATAACTGCCCCAATACCACCGTAGTTAGCAGAAGATGACTGATGCAAGTCATAGAAAGGTGCTTGTAAAATAGCCGCTGGAAAGACAATCAGGTTCTTCTGGGGATTATAGTAGGCATTGACCATATGAGCAGGCATACCCCATTCTTTGTAGTCTACAGGTTGGTTCCACTTGCTCCAACTGTGCTTGATTTCCACACGCGCAAAGGCTAGAGCATTATCAAAAAGACTAGCATTTTCATCCACTACCTTGTCCTTGTAGCGTTCTGGTAATTCTTCAGGGTAACCGATATAAGGCTTGATGACATTGAGTTTGACGATGGCCTTGTCACGAGTTTCAGGAGTCAGCCAGTCATTTTTAGCCAAGCGTTCCTTATAGACATCAATCATGGTTGCCACTTTTTTCTCTACGTCTGCCTTAGCTTCTGGAGAGAATTTTTCATGGGCATACCAGAGACCCAAGGCTTGTTTGAAAGGCCCTTGTGCTAGTTGATAAGCTGCCTTGACCTTGTCTTTGGCTTCTGGAACTCCTGAAAGAGCACGGCTATAGGCACCTGACAAGACACGAATTTCTTCTGTTAAATAACTGGTTGAGAGATTAACAACACTTAAAATTAAAGTTGCCTTAAGGAGAGGCCAGGCCTCTTCACTATAGAATTGATCTGCTGCTTGCCAGAAACGTTCCTCGTCCACGATAACCTTGTCTGGCACTTGTCCAAGAACGGCTTGGAAGAAGTCATCCAAAGGTAGGGCAGGTGCGAATTTCTTGAAATCTTCGTAAGCATATGGGTGGTAGAGTTTAGCATACTCTGAACTTTCTTCATTAGAAAGCACTACTGCCGCAATTCGGCGGTCCAATTCTAGTCTTTTCTCTAGCAAGTCTTCAATTTCTACATCAGAGAAATCATAAGCCTTGAGGAGATTTGCGCTGCTTTCTTTCCAAAGAGTCAAGAGCTCTTCACGCTGAGGATGGTCTTCTGCATAGTAGGTCGTATCTGGCAAAATCGTGCTTGGAGCGCTAGCCCACAAAACGTTGATTCTGGCATCCATAAAGTCTGGTGATACACCAAAAGGAAGGAAATTAGGTTTGCCAGCAAGCTCAAACTCTGCTAGTTTAGCTGTAAAATCTGCAAAAGTCTCCAATTCTTGGAACTCCTTAAGAAGAGGCAAAACAGGTGTGATACCGTCAGCTTCTCTCTTGTCAAAATCACGAACTAGGCGGTGGTATTTGACAAAGTTTACCAAAATAGCATCCTCAGGCACCTCTTCTCCTGCCAACCACTTGTCTGTTGTCGCCAGCATCAGGTCTTCAATTTCCTGGTCTAAATCAACAAAACCTCCAGTTTGAGACTTATCTGCTGGGATTTCAGCTGTTTTCTGCCATTCCCCATTGATTGCATCATAAAAATCGTCTTGATAACGTGTCATCTTGTTCTCGCTTTCATTTGTACTTGCTTTTAGCTTAACAAAAATTACTTGGGAATGCAATTAAAAATGAACTGATATTTTCTATTGTTTTTCAGTTATTATTTTAATTTTTTCAAAAATTAACTTGACTTAATTTTTTTTTTAATGTATATTAAGAGGCAGGAGGAATACAACTGTATGATACGTATCGAAAACCTCAGTGTCTCCTACAAAGAAACGTTGGCACTTAAGGATATTTCACTAGTGCTCCAAGGACCAACAATTACCGGTATCATTGGTCCAAACGGTGCTGGGAAATCAACATTATTAAAAGGGATGCTGGGAATTATCCCACATCAAGGTCAGGCATTTCTCGATGACAAGGAAGTTAAAAAATCCTTACATCGAATCGCTTATGTCGAACAAAAAATCAATATCGACTACAACTTTCCCATCAAGGTTAAGGAATGTGTCTCGCTAGGACTCTTTCCCTCTATCCCTCTCTTTCGCAGTTTAAATGCTAAACATTGGAAGAAAGTGCAAGAGGCCCTTGAAATCGTCGGTCTAGCTGACTACGCTGAACGTCAAATCAGTCAACTATCTGGAGGTCAGTTCCAGCGGGTCTTGATTGCCAGATGTTTGGTGCAGGAAGCTGACTATATCCTCTTGGATGAACCCTTTGTTGGGATTGACTCTGTCAGTGAGGAAATCATCATGAATACGCTGAGAGATCTGAAAAAAGCTGGGAAGACGGTTCTCATCGTCCACCACGACCTCAGCAAGGTTCCCCACTACTTCGATCAAGTCTTGCTTGTCAATCGAGAAGTGATTGCCTTTGGTCCAACCAAAGAAACCTTTACCGAAGCCAATCTTAAAGAAGCTTACGGTAATCGACTCTTTTTCAGTGGAGGTGACCTATGATTGCAGAATTTATCGATGGATTACAAAAATTCCATTTCCTACAAAATGCCTTGATAACAGCCATTGTCATCGGGGTCGTAGCTGGAGCTGTGGGATGTTTCATCATCCTACGCGGGATGTCACTCATGGGAGATGCCATTTCACATGCTGTCTTGCCAGGTGTAGCCCTCTCCTTTATCTTGGGCCTTGACTTCTTTATCGGAGCCATTGTCTTTGGACTACTAGCTGCTATCATCATTACCTACATCAAGGGAAACTCGATTATCAAAAGCGATACCGCCATCGGCATTACCTTTTCTTCTTTCTTAGCCCTCGGTATCATCTTGATTAGTGTCGCTAAAAGTTCAACTGACCTTTTCCATATCCTTTTTGGTAATATCTTGGCCGTCCAAGATACGGATATGTTTATTACTATGGGTGTAGGAGCAGCCATTCTCTTGTTAATCTGGATTTTCTTCAAGCAACTCTTGATAACTTCCTTTGATGAACTCTTGGCTAAAGCCATGGGAATGCCTGTCAATTTCTATCACTACCTTCTCATGGTACTTCTAACTCTCGTGTCTGTGACAGCCATGCAAAGTGTCGGAACTATCCTGATTGTAGCCATGCTGATCACCCCAGCTGCAACTGCTTATCTGTATGCTAATAGCCTAAAAAGCATGATTTTCCTTTCCTCAACCTTTGGAGCCACAGCTTCAGTTTTGGGGCTCTTTATCGGCTATAGCTTTAACGTTGCGGCAGGTTCTAGTATCGTGCTCACAGCCGCTAGTTTCTTTCTCATTAGCTTCTTTATCGCTCCAAAACAACGATATTTGAAACTGAAAAATAAACATTTGTTAAAATAAGGGGCAAAACCCCAATAAATTGGAGGATCTAATGAAAAAATTAGGTACATTACTCGTTCTCTTTATTTCCGTCATTGCTCTTGTAGCATGTGCTAGCGGAAAAAAAGATGCAGCTTCTGGTCAAAAACTAAAAGTTGTTGCTACAAACTCAATCATCGCTGATATTACTAAAAATATTGCAGGTGACAAGATTGATCTTCACAGTATCGTTCCTGTTGGTCAAGACCCACACGAATACGAACCACTTCCTGAAGATGTTAAGAAAACTTCTGAGGCTGACCTCATTTTCTATAACGGTATCAACCTTGAAACAGGTGGCAATGCCTGGTTTAGCAAATTGGTAGAAAATGCCAAGAAGACTGAAAACAAAGACTACTTTGCAGTCAGCGAAGGCGTTGATGTTATCTACCTTGAAGGTCAAAACGAAAAAGGCAAAGAAGACCCACACGCTTGGCTTAACCTTGAAAACGGTATGATTTTTGCTAAAAATATCGCAAAACAATTGAGCGCCAAAGACCCTAGCAATAAGGAATTCTACGAAAAAAATCTCAAAGAATATACTGAAAAACTAGACAAGCTTGATAAGGAAGCTAAGGAGAAATTTAACAACATCCCTTCTGAGAAAAAACTTATCGTAACCAGCGAAGGATGCTTCAAATACTTCTCTAAAGCCTATGGTGTCCCAAGTGCCTACATCTGGGAAATCAACACTGAAGAAGAAGGAACACCTGACCAAATCAAGACCTTGGTTGAAAAACTTCGCCAAACAAAAACTCCTTCACTCTTTGTAGAATCAAGCGTGGATGACCGTCCAATGAAAACTGTTTCTCAAGACACAAACATCCCAATCTACGCACAAATCTTTACTGACTCTATCGCAGAACAAGGTAAAGAAGGCGACAGCTACTACAACATGATGAAATACAACCTTGATAAGATTGCTGAAGGATTGGCAAAATAATACTCTTCGAAAATCAAATTCAAACCACGTCAGCGTCGCCTTGCCGTACTCAAGTACAGCCTGTGGCTAGCTTCCTAGTTTGCTCTTTGATTTTCATTGAGTATAAGCCTCTGAAAAACGTCATTCTTTTCCGAATTGACGTTTTTTCTATGCTCATATTTCCGGTCAAATCATTGGAAAATTCCGACTGTTTCAGCTAAAATGGAAGAAAAAAGATTGGAGTATCTTATGGTAACTTTCCTCGGAAATCCTGTTAGCTTTACAGGTAAACAACTACAAGTCGGTGACAAGGCACTTGATTTTTCTCTCACTACAACTGATCTTTCTAAAAAATCTCTATCTGATTTTGATGGGAAGAAAAAAGTTTTGAGTGTCGTGCCTTCTATCGATACAGGTATCTGCTCAACTCAAACCCGTCGTTTTAATGAAGAACTGGCTGGACTGGATAATACGGTTGTCTTGACTGTTTCAATGGACCTACCATTTGCCCAAAAACGTTGGTGTGGTGCTGAAGGTATTGAAAATGCCATCATGCTCTCGGACTATTTCGACCAGTCCTTTGGACGTGATTATGCCCTCTTAATCAATGAGTGGCACCTATTGGCACGCGCAGTCTTTGTCCTCGATACTGACAATACTATTCGCTACGTTGAATACGTGGACAATATCAATTCTGAACCAAACTTCGAAGCCGCAATTGCAGCTGCTAAAGCCCTATAGAAAAAATCCTCTGTCACAAAGATTTCCCTTCTCTTTGAAACGGAGGATTTTTGTTTACGAGTAAATATAAGTTCAAGCTGCTAAAAACAACTACCTTACTCTACAGATTTCAAGGCTTCTAACATATCAACTTTTCTCAGATGACGATTGACAAAGAAACCAAGCAGGGTCAAAATAGTGCTTACTGCTACCACTGGGATTACGTAGACCTCCCAACCTACCTGCGGATAAAAGAGAATAGTCGCAGGCGAAATCATTTGAATCAAAAATTGGTGTAAATAGAAACCTGATACCAAACCAAGTACGATTCCCACAAGGGACAGCACAATCGTCTCACGGTAAATGTAGAGAGTGACTTCATTATTATGAAAACCGAGAACCTTGATAGTGGAGAGTTCACGGATTCTTTCAGCCACGTTGATATTGGTCAAATTATAGAGGATAACAATAGCCAACAGAACCGATACAATGACCAAGATGGTCATGGTCTGATTGAGTGAACTTGCGACCGAGTCAAAGAGTCGAATGGCTGAAGCATTCTGGACGACGCTAGACACCGCAGCTTGATTCATAAGCAAGCCTGCCTGCCTTTCGATACTAGTCGCACTAGAATCCTTTAGCCTAACCAGATAAGTGTTGGCTTGGGGCAGCTGCCCGTAAATTTGCTCATAGCTAGCCTGACTCATATAAATAAAGTGACCAACATAGTTCTCAGCAATGGCAGCAACCTTTAGCTCCTTACCTTCAATTTCCAAAGTCTGCCCAACCTTGACATCTGCCAGCTGGGCAAGTTTAGCTGTAATAACGACGCCATCTTTTAATGTCAGCTCCTGCTGATGATTTTGCAGATGGATAAAGGGTGTCAAATCCTCCTTCTCTGTCATCATAAGAGTTATGGTCTGAAGGCCAGCCTTGCCTTTGAAATCCTTGTCTAGCGTCTTAGAATAAATTTTCTGGTAGGCTTGAATAGCCTGACCTTTCAACACTTCTTCTAGATTTACCTTATCCTGATTGGTCGCACTAGGATTTACAGAAATAATCATTTGATACTGTTGGATTTGTTGAAACTGTCTAGACGGAACTCCTGCTACAGAGGATTGGATTCCCAAACCTGCAAAAAGCAGAGCGACTGAACCCGCCACACCAAAGATCGTCATCAACATCCGCTGTTTATAACGGAAGATATTACGGGCTGTTACTTTATGGGTAAAACTGAGACGACGCCAGATAAAACCGATGCGCTCTAGTAAGATTTCAGCTCCTTTAACAGGAGGTTTAGGCAATAAAAGCTGGGCTGCTTCGTCATGAAGTTCCCTACGAGCTACCAAGTAGGCTGGTAGCACACTCGCCAACCAACTCAAGACAAGAGCCAGTAAGCTATAGGTCCAATAGAACTGAATCTGGGTTTCTCCCACCACCATGCCTTTTGTAATGACACTTGAAATCACACCTGCTAGTAAATAATGTCCAAGTATGCTACCTAGAGCTGTTCCTACAGTCCCAGCTACTAGACCGTAGAGGAGAAACTTGACGATAATATCCTTACTACGATAGCCCAAGGCCTTAAAAATCCCTGCATGAGTTCGCTCTTCATCCACAAAACGAGTCATGGTTGTAAAGGTCACCATAGCTGCTACGGCATAAAGCACTACAGGAAAGATATTGCCCACTGCCCGAATACTGGCTGAAGCATTGCTGTACATGAGGTAGCCCTGACCGCCAGGCATGGTCTGACGATTATAGACTTGATACTTGGGCTCAGCCAAATCATCCAATACTTGCTGATGTTTTTCTAATTTTTCCTTTTCTTGAGCTAGATTCTGTTTAGCTTGCTTTAGTTTGTCCTCTTCCTTGCTCAATTCCTGCTTAGCTTGGGTAAGTTGAGAACTAGCTTGCTCTCTCTGGGCTTGAGGAAGCAAGGCTAGTTGACTTTCCTGAGCCTGTAAACGAGCTTGAGCAACTGCTAAACGACGCTTGCCTTCCTGCAAATTAGTCTCAGCCTTATCAAGGGTTTCTTTGCCTTTGTCTAGAGACTCTTGTCCTTCTTTTTTCAACACTTGCAGACGTGCCTTGCCATTATCTGACAAAGCTTGTTCTAGGTCTTCCTGATGCTGTTTGGATTTTTCTTCATAAGTTGCTGAAAAAGCATTTAAACCTGACAAATCTTGATATTTTAAACGAGCTATATTGTAGACTTTCTGATCAAACTGACTAAGTAAAATCACCCCATAGGCTGTCAGAGTCCCACTTCCGCTTCCTGCGTAGCCCATATCTCGCTGGGAGAGGATTTCAGCTGAATCCACAAAACCAGTAATGGTATAAGTATGGTCTTTTAAAGAGGAATGACCCTCTTCTTTTTCTTTAAAACTAATCTCCTGTCCCACGCTGTATTTGCCTTGCAAATGAGTGGCCAAAGCGATTTCCTTGTCGGACTGAGGAAGTCGTCCCTCTCTTAGCTGAAAGGTTGAAATTCTCTCTGGTTTGGAGTACAGCCGAATGGCATTCTGCCCATTCTCCATAGTCACATCTGTCAAATAGCCAAACTCAACCTCTGCGCCCTGGGTCTGTTCTAGTTCTTCTTGATCTGCTTGATCCAAACCATAGTTAGACATGACTGCCAAATCCAAGGTTTGAGTAGTTGTTAAATAAGCATTAGCTGTCGCCTCCATGTTGGGGCTAGTCACTTTGAGGCCTACTAGGGCTAGAGACCCTAACATCATCAAGGTTAAGATGGATAAAAAACGCCCCTTGGAGGCTGTGAAGGACTGAATTAAGTCTTTCCAATAGGTTTTTCGCTTGATCATGCTAGTACTCCAAACTGTCGATATCCTGAGGATGCTGGTTGATCACCACATCCTTGACACTGGCATCGTGCATATGAATCACGCGATCAGCAATGGGAGCCAAAGCTCCATTATGAGTCACGATAATCACCGTCGCTCCCTTTTGACGAGACATATCTTGGAGAATCTTCAAGACTTGCTTACCTGTCTGATAATCCAAGGCACCTGTCGGTTCGTCACAAAGGAGAATTTTAGGATTTTTGGCTACCGCGCGTGCAATGGAGACTCGCTGTTGCTCCCCTCCAGAAAGCTGGGCTGGAAAGTTATTGAGACGATGAGCCAGACCTACATCTGTCAAGACCTGTTCAGGATTCAAGGCATCTGTCACGATTTCTGAAGCCAACTCCACATTTTCCTTAGCGGTTAGATTGGAAACTAGATTATAAAACTGAAAAACAAAACCAACATCATTTCTACGATAATTGGTCCTCTGATGGGAACTATAATCTGCAATATTGGCACCATCAATCCAGATTTCCCCTTCATCATTAGTATCCATGCCTCCAAGAAGGTTAAGAACTGTTGACTTACCAGCACCTGACGCACCAAGGATAATCACCAGCTCCCCTTTTTCAATTTCAAAATTCACATCACGATTGGCCACAATCTCCGTGTCCCCAATCTGATAACGCTTGTAACAGTGTTTCATTTCAATATAAGCCATCAGACCCACCCTCTCTCAAACAAATTACTTCATATTACCATTATAACGCTTTTTCAACTAGTTGGAAACTGCTTACATTCTCAAATCTTTATCAAAAGGCAGTCTCAAACTACTGCCTTCTATCACCTTCTTAAAAATAAAATTGAACAAGATCACCTTCTGCTGTCGCCACTGAAATACAATCTTTCCCCATGCATTTCGCTTTTATTTTTTCTTTATTCACTTCAACCACACTTTTTTCAATACATGGATAAGAGACTCGCAAATTTCCTCCGATTCTTGATAAAATGCTCAACTGTAAAAGTTTTTTATCCTCCCAGCTCATACTAACTTCAAAATGTCCACGTGCCATTAAGCCTGAAACGGAACCTGTTGACCATGCATCGGGTAGGGCGGCTAGAGGTACCAGATAAGCTGCATGAGACTGGAGTAACATTTCTGCCATGCCACTGCTAGCACCAAAATTACCATCTATCTGAAAAGGAGGATGGCTACACCAAAGATTTGGCAAGGTGGATGACTTTAACTGCTCTGCTAATAATTTATGGGCTCGATTGCCATCTCCTAGACGCGCCCAAAGATTGATCTTATTAGCCTTGGACCAGCCTGTGCCGTCATCTCCACGATCATTGAGGCTAGCACGTGCCGCATCAAGATAGTCTTGCCCCTTATGACTAAAGAGAGTTCCAGGATAGAGTCCCACTAGATGGGAAGCGTGACGATGTTGGGCCTCCACTTTCTCATTTTGAAAATGCTGCTCTTCCTCCTCATACCACTCCCTGATTCGACCAGATTGAGTGATTTGCAGAGGATTTAGTAAATCAAATTTTTCTTTGACTTCAGTCAACAAATCCGCATCCAGCCCTAATTCTTGAGTAGCCTGAATAAAATCATGGAATAATTGCCAAATCAAAGATTGGTCATAGGTATTGCCAATCGAAATCGGACCATGTTCTGGTGAGTAAGACGGAGAAGACACCCAACGCTGGGCCTCCTGATCCTTATGTAAAAAGGCATTCCAAAAACGAACCGTTTCCCTCAACATGGGATAAATTTTCTCCCTGAGATAGTCTTGGTCCCTGTAAAATGAGTAGGCCTCATAAACCGTTTGCATCATCCACGCATTGGCAGCTGGCGACCAGCCCCAATAGTAATCCCAACCAGGTGCCGTCCAGCCAAAGGGAGTCGCTTGCGTATGAACCAGCCAACCATTCTCCTCACCTTTCTGAGAGACGATTCCTGCATACCTTACAGCCGCTAGGCGACCATAGACACGCAAATCATCGATATAGTTGATGACCGGAAAGGCCGTTTCTAAGAGGTTAGTCACATAGGCTGGCCAATAATTCATCTGCAAGTTGATATTCAGGTGATAGTCCGAATTCCAAGAAGGATTGTCGACCGCATTCCAGACTCCCTGTAGGTTAGCTGGTAGAGCATCTGGGCAATCTCTGGAAGAACTAATCAATAAATACCGTCCATACTGGAAGAACAGCTCCTCCAAAGCCTGCCCTTCTTGTGGCTTATAATTTCTTAACAAATCATCTGTAGTAGAGGCGTCAACCTCAGCTCCAAAATCCAATTGAACACGCTGGAATAAAGCTTGGTAGTCCTGAATATGCCTGGATTTCAATTGGTCATAGCCCTTTTCTCTAGCTGTCTCCACCAAGTCCTTTACTTGCTGCTCTAAATCTATTTTCTTGCGATAATTGCTAGCAGGATTTTGGGCAAAATCCGTCTTAGCAGCTAAGAAAAGGTTGGCATAACTAGCTCCTGATATCTGAACCTTATCCGACCAGACTCTAATATCACCATCCGTTTGCCAAGCGAGACAGCCAGCAAACTGAAGATCATTATCCTGAACCCGTCCCCTCATCAAGATATGAGAATCAGTGATATCCAGCTGGCATTCCTTGTAATCAGATTTTTTCTGCTCATACTTTCCATCAGAAGCCAAATCATTTGTCAAGGTCAGTTCTATAGTAAAATCTAGAGTTTCCGCCCCTTCCTTAGTAAAATGCTGAATCAAGAGATCATCTGGAAAACTCGCAAAGGCTTCTCGTTTAAACATAGTCCCTTTATGTACATAAGAAGTCGTCGCAAGTGCCTTACTGATATTCAGCTGTCTCTGGTAATCCGTCACCTGAGACAAAGTCTTACCTTGCCGGCTGAACTCAATGAAAATATCTCCAAAGGACAGATAGGTCCCATATTGACTCGTTTGGGGCCCGATCAGGTGCTGTTCAGCCAATTCCTTAGCTGTATTGTAATCCCTCTTTTCCAAAGCCTGCCGAATTTCAGCTAAAAAACCATACTGGTCCTGAAGATTTCCACCCTGATAATCTGAACTATCAGGAAGTGGACCACCAGACCAGAGACTTTTCTCATTAAATTGAATCCGCTCAGCCCCTATAAGCCCAAAAACTTTAGCCCCTAAAGAACCATTGCCTATCGGTAAGGCCTCTTCTTCCCAACCCTTGTAAGTGCTTGAAGCTGGTTGCTTGTAGATCAGTACATAATCTTGTTTTTTATTCCTTATCATACTACCATACTAACATAAAAAGCCTAGAAATCAATTCTAGACTTACAATTTTTTATTTTCCAAGGTAATATTCAGAAACTACATTCAATTTTTCGTCGAATTCGAATACCAATGGTGGGAAGTTAGGGATTTCCACGTCCATGATTTCGTCATCTGACAAACCTTTGATGTGTTTTACAAGGGCACGGATTGAGTTACCGTGAGCTCCTACGAATACGTTTTTACCATCTTTAAGAGCTGGAGCGATTTTATCTTCCCAGAATGGAAGGGCACGTTCCAAAGTCACTTTCAAGTTTTCAGCATCTGGAATAACTGAGTCGTCAAGTGAAGCGTAACGACGGTCTGTGTGAGCTGAGTGCTCATCATCACGGTCCATGTTTGGAGGCAATACATCGTATGAACGACGCCAGATGTGAACTTGCTCATCACCAAATTGTTCAGCAGCTTCAGCTTTGTTTTTACCAGTCAAACCACCGTAGTGACGTTCGTTCAAACGCCATGATTTTTCAACTGGAACCCACAATTGATCAGAAGCTTCAAGAGCCAAGTTAGTTGTTTTAATCGCACGTTTCAATACTGAAGTGTAAGCTTGGTCAAATTCGATACCAGCTTCTTTGATCAATTTACCAGCGTCAATCGCTTGTTGTGTACCTTTTTCAGACAAATCAACATCAGCCCAACCAGTGAAAAGGTTAGCTTTGTTCCATTCAGACTCACCGTGGCGAGCAAAAACCAATTTTACCATTAGATGGATTCTCCTTTAAATTTTCCGAGGTTCCCCTCGTTTATCTATTCTATTTTACACAATTTTTCACAAAAAAGCTAGTCAAAACCAAAAAGGAAAGGACTGTTTGGCAGTTGAATTGCTTTGAACAAATATCAGTAAATATGTAGAAAGAAATTTCCATTTCACTCTTGCTAGTCTCCTTACTTTTTGTTAGAATGATGTCAAAAAATAAAGAAGGTTAACATTATGCCACAACATCTCTTTAAAGAATTGGCTCAACTAGAGCAAGTAGAGGCACTAGCTCTAGGAGGATCACGGGCTGGACAAGATTTTGACAAAGACTCTGACTATGATGTATATGTCTACCTCAGTGCTCCCCTCTCTCCAGACATCCGAAAAGAAATTCTCAGTAAATACTGCTCCTATATGGAAATCGGTAATCAATTTTGGGAATTGGAAGACGATTGTGTTCTCAATAATGGTATCGAAATCGAGCTGATTTACCGCTCTCTAGACGAATTTGACAAAGATTTACAAGCCGTAGTTTTAGAGCACCAAGCCCAGAATTCTTACACTACTTGTATGTGGTACAATCTACTCAACAGCAAGATTCTCTACGATCGAGATGGTCACTATGCTGCCCTCCAGAAAAAGTACAATCTTCCTTATCCAGCTGAGCTGAAAAAGAATATCATCAACAAGCAATTCCTGCTTCTCGACCAAGCTATGCCAGCTTTTTCAAGACAAATCAAAAAAGCTCTCAAACGCCAAGACTTACTCAGTATCAATCACCGCAGTAGCGAGTTTTTCGCTTCTTATTTCGATTTGCTCTTTGCCTTCAATGAGCAACTCCATCCAGGAGAAAAACGCATGCTCCAGTTCGCAAAAAACAATTGCTCTCATCTACCTCAAAATTTTGAGAACGATATCCAAGACTACTTTCAAAATCTCTACCAACTAGCTAACCAACAGAAAACAATCCTAACTTTGGAGCATCTCCTATCAAATCTTAAACACTTGATTGATGAATCCCTTTAGAATGCCAACAAATAAAAGCTCATGAAATCTACTTTTCAGATGATTCATGAGCTTTTTGAAATTCAACAATATACAACGATGTAAGGCTAATTGAGACAAGAAAACGACAATAAACTTCAAACATTATAAAAACGCATCATATCAGATATTCAAAACCTTGATACAATGCGTTTTATAGACTATAAGACTAGTTGTCTTTTCTTCTCAAATTGAGTTTTCCCTAGACTTTTCAACTTATTTCGCTTCAAATCCTTCTGCGACTGCTTCCGCAAAGTTTTCTTCTACGATGCTTGCACAGTGGTCACAGATGACTGCGTGGTAGCTACGTTCTGCTGTTGTTGGATCGATGCGACGGCAACGGTCACATACTTGGCCTGCAGCGCGTTCAACAGTGAAAGCTACATCTTCAAAGCTCACAGCATTTTCCGGAGCTGGTTCTTCTGCAATGGTCAAGTCAGACACGATCAAAAGTTGAGCTACATTGCTGTTTACTGCTTCGAGTAGAGTTTTCACAACTTCGTTTGGATAAACTGTCAAGTGAGCTTCAAGTGATTTACCGATAACTTTTGCATTACGAGCTTCTTCCAAGGCTTTTTGAGCTTGTCCACGGAAGTCCATGAAGGCAGCCCATGTATCCAAGATTTCTTCTTGACTAGCAAAAGTTTCTGCTTCTGGCAATTCTGACAATTGAACAAAGTCTTCAGCTTCAAACTCAAGATATGACCAGATTTCCTCTGCTGTATGAGGAAGGATTGGTGTCAAGAGTTTAGTGATTTTCACAAGAATGTCATAGAAGACAGTCTGCATTTGACGGCGTTCCAGTGATTTTGCACCTTCGATGTAAACAACATCTTTGGCAAAATCAAGGTAAAAGGCTGACAAGTCAACGTTGATAAAGTTCACCAAGGCCTTGTAGATTGTCAAGAATTCAAAGTTAGCATAAGCATCACGAATGGTCTTGACAAGCTGGTTAAAGCGAATAGTCATGTACTTATCAACTGAACGAAGCTCATCGTAAGCTACTGTATCTTGAGCTGGGTTAAAGTCAGATGTATTGGCAATCAAGAAACGAAGGGTATTACGAATCTTACGGTAAGTTTCAGAGACTTGGCTCAAGATATCCATAGAAATACGCACGTCATTGCTTGAGTCCACACTTGTTACCCAGAGACGCAAGATTTCCGCACCAAATTGTTTTTCAACATCGCTTGGAGCAATGGTATTTCCAAGAGATTTAGACATCTTCTCACCTTTACCATCAAGGGCAAAACCTTGTGACAAGATTTGTTTGTAAGGTGCTACGCCATGATTGGCAACAGATGTGATGAGTGATGAGTTAAACCAACCACGGTACTGGTCAGAACCTTCTAGGTAAAGGTCTGCTGGGTAAGTCAACTCAGGACGGTTTACTACCACTCCATTCCATGATGAACCTGAGTCAAACCAAACGTCCATGATATCAGTTTCTTTTTTGAACTCGCCGTTTGGTGAACCTGGATGAGTAAATCCTTCTGGTAAAAGGTCTTTGGCATCACGTTCCCACCAAATGCTTGAACCATGTTCCTCAAAGAGTTGAGCCACATGTTCAATCGTTTCAGCAGTCATGATCGCTGTACCATCTTCAGCGTAGAAAATTGGAAGCGGAACACCCCAAGCACGTTGACGAGAGATAACCCAGTCGCCACGGTCACGAATCATATTGTAAAGACGGACTTTACCCCATTCTGAGTGGAATTTCACTTTTTCAATTTCATCTAAGATTTCTTGGCGGAATTTAGAAACTGAGGCAAACCATTGTGGTACTGCACGCCAGATGATTGGTTTCTTAGTACGCCAGTCAAATGGGTATGAGTGAGAGATTTCTTCTTGGGCAAGAAGGAGGTTACCAAGTTTTTCAATAACAGTTGGAACTACCTTTTCATAGAATTGACCTTCAAACTCAGGACCAGCATTCTTCATCATGATACCACGTTCGTCAACAGTCACTGCGACTTCAAGACCATTAGCAATACCGACATTGTAGTCATCCTCACCAAAACCAGGGGCTGTGTGGACGATACCTGTACCAGAATCAGTCGTAACGTGGTCACCAAGGATAACCAATTCATCTACAGCTGTATCCCATGGGTGTTCTGTGACGATATGATTCAATTCTTGACCACGGTAAGTTGCCAAAACTTGAACATCAGCCCAGCCAAATTTCTCAGACAAGCTAGTCAATAATTCTGCAGCAACCACAAACTTACGAGTTTCACCAGCAGGTTGAACCAAAACGTAATCAATATCTGCACCAACAGTCAAACCACGAGAAGCTGTGATGGTAAATGGAGTTGTTGTCCAGACTACGATATAAGTATCTGTATCTAGAACACCTTTACCATTTTTTACCTTGTTGGCATAGTAAAGGGAAGTTGAAACCAAATCATGGTATTCAATCTCCGCTTCAGCAAGAGCCGACTCAGATGACCAAGACCAGTAAACTGGTTTAGCACCACGGTAGATGTAACCTTTATTAGCCATCTCACCAAATACACGGATTTGAGCTGCTTCATAATCAGGAGTCAAAGTCACATATGGATTTTCCCAGTCACCAGAAACACCCAAACGTTTGAAGTCTTCGCGTTGTTTATCTACTTGAGAAAGAGCATATTCACGGCAAAGTTTCAAGTACTCAACCAAGTCCATTTCTTTACGTTTGATACCTTGTTTTGCCAAAACTTGCTCGATTGGCAGACCATGTGTATCCCAACCTGGGATAAATGGTGCGTAAAAACCTGACATTGATTTTGAACGAACAATGATATCTTTTGAAATCTTATTCATAGCGTGTCCAACGTGGATATTTCCGTTCGCGTATGGAGGGCCATCATGCAGGGTGAAATGAGGTTTTCCTTGGTTCAATTCTTGACGACGTTGGTAAAGTTTTGCATCTTCCCATTCCTTTTGCCAAACTGGCTCTTTGGTAGGAAGGCCTGCACGCATTGGGAAAGCTGTTTTCCCAAGGTTAAGGGTATCTTTGAGTTTCATGGTATCTCCTTTATAAATAATAACAAATTAAAAACCACGACTTCCAAAAAGGACGAAAATCGTGGTACCACCTTTATTCGAAAAAAGACTCAGCTTTTTTCCTCTTATCCCGTAACGTGGGGAACGTCAAATCTTACTAGCTTCAGACTTGAGTTTTTGAGAGGATAATCTTATCATTAGGGATTACAGGACTCACACCATCTCCTGCTCGCTGGAAATATAAGGATAAGATATTGTTCTCAGATTATTTCTTATAAAATTGTAACAGATTCTTGCGGTGCCGCAAAACCTGGTTCTGAGTTTACAGCTTCAGTAGCTGGTGTTGGTCCTGAGTAATGGCTTGGAGCTATTTCTGGCTCTTCATACATTGGACCAACTGGATGAGCCGGACTTTCTTCAACAACCGGAGCTGGTGAAACCACTTGTTCTTGCTCAGCTCTTGCTTCGGCTTCTGCAAGTTCCTTATTAGCCGCTTCGATACGCGCTTGCAACTCTGCCATTTCCTCGGGAGAAAACTGGCGAGTAATATCAATTGGTTCTTCCTCTGGATGTTGTTGCAAGACAGAGTCACCTAAGACTTCGCTGACTACTTCTTTGAAGGCCTCATCACTTGTCTGAAGATAAGTCGCTGTTGGGCGAAGAATATCCTCCCAATCTGAAGATTCAACAATTGCTAACTGGCTCTCAATTGTAGATTTAAGACGTTGATGGAAGACACGGCTCTTGTTCTTCAATTCTTCAGTTTCGACAGCAACTTTCTTAGCATTGTCAGTTGCTTGACGAAGAATTTCATTTGCCTTATACTTAGCTTCTTCCAACAAACGTTGGGCATCTTGCTCTGCTTGTTGGATAATATTATTTGAACGTTCCGTTGCAGCTTGTTTTACTCGCTCTGCTGTATCTTGTGCAATCAATACAGACTGGCTCAATGAATCTTTCATCTCATCAAAGTAAGACAAACGCTCTTCCAAACTCTTAATATGTAAATCCTTATCATGATTAGAGCGAACCAAATCTTCATAATCACGGACTACAATATCTAAAAATTCATCTACTTCTTCTTGATCAAACCCTCTGAAGCGTGTGCTAAAAGTTTTATCTTTGATTTCTAACGATGTAATTGGCATATTTTTCCTCACTTACTTAATAACAATTGGACCGTTAATTTCTTTTTATCTTTTTTTGTTTGCCCATTATCTCTAACGAGTTTCAATCGACCAAATTTCCTAACACTAATCAAATCACCAACTTGAACTGCATAATCTGATTTTTCAACTAAATGATAATTAACTTGGACTGCCTGTTTTTCAATTAACTGACTTGCCTGATTTCTAGACAGCTTGAAGACACCTGCCAGAAAAACATCTAATCTAGAACTAGCAATACAAATATCTAATTCTTGATAATCTTCTACTGTAGCAATTCTCTCAGTAAAATGCCGTTCTTCTAGACGAACCGGTAAACGAGCAATTTTCGTAATGCCGTCTTGAAAAAGGAGAGTAAACTGTCGATTAATGATAATCTGTGCTCTCTCTTCGTTGACTAAGATATCACCAAATAGCTTCCTATCAATTCCCAGCTGATTTAAAACAGTCCCTAATATTTTCGCATGTGTTAGGCGTTCAAACTTATTAGGATAGACTATTTCTTGCAAGGATAGTTCAAAATCAGAGAATTCCGGCTCAAAATAATCAGGATACAGGAGTACCCGTACATATTCAGTTTCAAGAAACTGCCGACTGCTCATATAGGAGATGCCGTTGGTCGATGCTAGAACCTTTAAAATCTTTTCTTGATGGGGATTTATAAAGGGTGTTAAAAAAGGAGAATAAGAATCTTCTACCTTTTTTATCCATTCTACTCCCTTATCAATAAAAGACGAATCATTCTTAGAAAAGTGTTGATAAATCATCTTGTTCATAGAAAGATTACTAAAAGTCGAATCAACTGCTCCCCTAGGAAGTGAACTAGTAATACCGCAATCCAGACAGACAAGTCAAGACCTGCAATCTGGAGGGGTAAACGTTGCAAGGGAGCTACTATCGGTTTCACTAAACTAATAATCAAGCGTCCAAGACGTGATTCATAAGCATTGGGAAACCAAGACATCAGAGCAAAAATGATTAAAATCAGTGAATAGATATCCACTGCATTTTGAACAAAACGAATGAGAAAGATCATTATCTCACTCTCGTACGTTTCATATCAAAGCCAAATTCACCATTTTGTGATTCATCTGGAATTTTGATGTCTTCAATATTGACGACAACATCAACTGGTGTCAGCAGGTACATAGTAGATGCTACCTTTTTCATGTTACCAGCTAAAACATGGCGCGCCCCATCCAGATAGTCCAAACAACGACGAGCTTGAACTTCTGTCATATATTGGAAATCAATCAAAATACTTTCGTTGCCAGCTAATAAATCAACAATATCTGTGGCATCTTCGTATTTACGTGGATAACGAACATCAATTGTCACCTTATCAGTAGAACGTTGACTTTGCATAGCCAACTCTTGTTGACGGGCATGAAGACGAGTGATGTTTTTATCTTTAGATGGCGTGCTACCAGCTTGTTGAGGCAACTCTTGAACAGAAGGGACTGGAGTCACAATCGGCTCTTCAGCTTTAGGCTGATATGTAGTACCAACATCTTCTCCATCTTCTGTAAAATAATCTATAAATTTATCAAATCTATCTTTTAAAGACATATTTCTTTCCTATTTAAAAAATGCTGTACCAATTCTGACAAAGGTTGAGCCAAATTCAATCGCTTCCTTGTAGTCACGACTCATACCCATACTCAAGTCCGTCATTGGCATATTGGGAATTTGTTTTTCTCTAATTTCTAGTTGCAAATCCTGCGTAGCTTTAAAAATTTCTTTCAACTCATCACTACTAGCTTCAAAAGGAGCCATGGTCATCAAGCCGACATATTCAATTTTATCTAAGGTGGCCAATTCTGGCAAGAGCTCCAGTAGTTCTTCCCTTGAAAAACCATGTTTGCTCTCTTCCCTTGAGATATTTACTTGTAAGAAACACTTAACAACTCGGTCACTTCTTTTTTGAATTTCCTCTGCTAGCTTTAATGAATCCAAAGCATGGAAATAATCAACATACTGAATGACATCTTTGACCTTGCGTCTTTGCAAGGTTCCAATCAAATGCCAGGTAATATTTCTATCTTTTAAAGCTTCATATTTCTCAAGAAATTTATCCACACGATTTTCACCAATATGATGCACACCTAGCGGAAGCAAAGCCTCCGCTGTCGGTACGTCTACATATTTTGTAACAGCAACAACCGAAACAGAATTGGCTTCTCTTCCTGACTGCTGACTTGCATCTTTTACTTGTTGAAAAACACGTTCTGTATTTTCTTTCAAATTCATTTACTTAACGATTTTTGAAAAATGGAGGAGTGTCTAATTCATCCTCATCGTGTAAAGATGGCGCTTCGAAACGTTCAACTGGTGATACCACTGAATCAGTTGGTCGAACAATTGTCTCACGACGCAAGTCCCAATCACCAAATGCTGAAGTTTGAGAAGTTTCTGTGCGACGAGGCGCTGGACTTGGAATTTCTGCAGTTTCAGCCATATCAAACTGACGATTATGATTGTGTGCATGATTAGGACTTGCTTGTTCATGACGGACAGCTTGTCTTGGTGCATGGCCCACAACTTTTTCAACACGATCTTGACGAACACCAGTTGCAACGACTGTCACACGAATTTCATCTTTCATGTTTTCATCGATAGATGTTCCGAGCCAGATGTTCACTCCTTGACCAGCTGCTTGGTTGACAATTTCTGAAGCTTCTTCTGCTTCAATCAAAGTCAAATCAAGACCACCAGTAACGTTGACGATAACATCCTCAGCACCGTCAATAGTTGTTTCAAGAAGTGGTGAGTAGATTGCCTTACGAGCTGCTTCTACCACACGTTCTTCACCACTACCGATACCGATACCCATTAGGGCGTTTCCTTTATTTGCCATAACTGTTTTCACATCGGCAAAGTCAAGATTAATCAAACCAGGATTTGTAATCAAGTCCGTAATCCCTTGAACACCTTGGCGAAGTACGTTATCTGCTTCGCTAAGAGCTTCAAGAAGTGGAGTTTTCTTATCAACAATTTCAAGCAAGTTGTTGTTTGAAATAATCAATAGAGTATCCACATGCTCACGAAGTTGATTGATTCCTTCTACAGCATACTGACCACGTTTGCTTCCTTCAAAACCGAAAGGACGTGTCACAACACCAACTGTAAGAGCACCTAAATCTTTAGCAATGCGGGCAATAACAGGAGCTGCACCAGTACCAGAGCCCCCTCCCATACCTGCAGTAATGAAGACCATATCTGCTCCAGTAATAGCTTGAGTCAAGGCTTCTTCGCTTTCTTCAGCTGCCTTTTGACCAACTTCAGGTCGACCGCCAGCACCCAAACCACGAGTCAATTTAGGGCCTAACTGAATTACAGTCTCAGCTTTTGTACTACTCAAAGCTTGTACATCTGTGTTTGCTGCGATAAATTCTACGCCTGCAACACCTTCGTCAACCATGCGGTTAATGGCGTTACCGCCACCTCCACCAACACCGATTACTTTAATAACTGCACCTTGAGCTGCTGCTGTATCAAATGAAAATGTCATAGTTTATTTTTCCTCTTTTATTCATCAAACATGCTTCCGATTAAGCCACGGAAACGATCTGCGATTTTTGGTTTATTTTGAGAAGATACTTTATCTTCTTTGGGAGCAACTACGTTCGTAGAAGCTGATTGCTCTACCTCAGTATTTTGAACTGGTTGAATAGGGGTAGGTTGTGCTACTTGCGTAACGCGTTGAATCATCCCACCAAAATTAATTGGTTGGTGACGCAAAGTATCCTCACCCTTGACTGCTCTTTGTGCTAATAAATGCACCTCAGTCAATTGACCAGCAAATTCAGACAAGCTAATCACATGAGCGAAGGCAGGATTACGGATTCCAACTTGATTTGGAACGTAAAGTTTGACACCAACGCCAAAGACTTCCTGTGCAAGTTCTACAACACCTGGTAAAATAGCATTTCCACCAATCAGAACAATCCCACCTGGAAGATCCAACAAATGTCTTCTTTCCAACTCTTGTTTGATTTGTTCAAAAATGTGCTTAATGCGGGCTGAAATAATCTCTGCTAGGTAGCTTTCTGTAACTTCTACAGGCTCTACTTCACCAATTACTTCAACTTGGAAGGTTTCATTGCTTGCAAGTGAAGGGTAGGCTTCACCATAGTTTAATTTCAATCCTTCAGCTAATTTCTGTGAAGTCTTCAAGACTTTAGAGATATCTTTTGTGACATAATCTCCACCTTCTTGAAGAATATTTGTAAACTGGAGTTCTTGGTTACGGATTGTAGCAACAGTTGTTTGACCTGCTCCCATATCAATCACAGTAGCTCCAAATTCACGCTCACCTTCGTTCAAGACTGAACGAACCAAAGCCAATGGTGAAATAATAATATTTTCAACTTGAACACCTGAGCGCTCAACTGTCTTGCGTAAATTGTGAAGAATAGTACGTGGACCTGTGTAAAGCAAACCACGCATTTCAAGACGAACCCCCATCATACCACGTGGGTCACGAATGCCTTGGAAACCATCTACGATAAATTCTTCTGGAATAAAAGTAATGACTTCACGATCTGGTGTCATACTCTTTGTCAAGGCTGATTTAACAACATTTTCAACATCTTGATCTGTAATTTCTTTTGTATCAGATGTAACTGGAATCATACCTTGAGTTGGTTCTACTTGCAAAAGATTTCCAGGCAAACCAACATTCACTGATTTGATTGAAATGCCAGCTTTCTCTTCTGCTTGGGAAATAGCTGACTTGATAGCAGTTGCTGCTGCTTCAATATCAACGATAATCCCATCCTTTACACCTTTACTCTTGGCATTACTTACACCAATTACGTTTAGTTCACCATTTCTATGCTCGGCAACCAATACTTTAATCGAATTAGTTCCGATATCTAAGCCTGTAAAAAAACCATCTCTAGCCATTACATCGCATCCTCTCTCTTCCAAGTTTCAAACTTCTATTCAATATAGCTAAAATAGGGCATAGCTATTCACAGAATATTATAACACAAAAAATCCAATCGTGCTTAGTTTTTCCTAAATTTACTTACCATTTTTTCACATTCGCTCATCAAATTTTTTTATTTTCCAAACAAGTTATAAAAAATCAGATTTATGAAAAAAAGAAAGCTCATTTCTAAGCTTTCTTTGCAATCATTTTTTCTGCTTCTTGTTCTAAAAATAGTTCCAAGATTTTCTTTGTTAACGTAATCGCTGCTGATAAGGCCAGGGAAACGATTAAATAATTAGCTACTAAGCCATGGTCTCCAACCAATGGTGGTTTTGTCAAGAATCCGTAATCTCCACCTGTTACTAAATTGACCACAAAAATCAAGGCATTTAGTGCAAAGGTCATGAGAAAAATTCCCTTCACATCCAGCAATCGCGCGTTATACTGTCTCAATAGATAAACTAAAGAGTTCCCCAAGAGAGCTAAGTGGCCAAAGATAAAGGATAAAATCGTAATATGTGGGAAAGGATAGGCATCTGACACTGGATAAACAAAGGCTGCTAATGTCCCAAATGTTCCTAGTAATGCAAAATACTGCCTATATTTGGACTGACCAGGTAGCAAGAGCACCACAAACATAGCCATACGACAATGGTAAAAGGGTAAACTTTCTGACAGAGGCATATGATTGACCCCATACCAACCATAAAGCAGGATCAACTGAACCGCCTGCAAGATTTGGAAAAATCGTTGGTAAGCCTTCTTTTCACGATAACGATAGGCTGTATAAAAGGTCAAAGCCAAGAGTGTAAATATACTGACATACCAAAAAAGGTCAAATTTGGGTGGCTCTGTTGCTTGGGTCGTAAAGAAAATATCCCATAAATTCATCTAGTCTTCCTCATGATTCAAAATTTTCCTGCATATTATTATACCATGCTATTTGTCAAAAATGGATTTAGAAATACGATAATCATCTTCTTAATCAAGATATTGCTCCCTCTGACCTTGATAAACCTGCCAAAGAATCTCTATTTGCTCCTTGGTAATGCGTTTTTCAGATAAGGCTGGCAGTTGATCAATGGCAAAAAATTGAAGGTCAGCAATTTCTTGATTTTTTTGGAATTGTCCATCAAGAAGCTTACATTCAAAAACAAACTTTGCATATTGCTTGCTCTGTAGTTGGAAACGATTTGTATCAAAAACAGCTAGTAGTCTTTCTACTTTAGCTTCAAAACCGGTTTCTTCTTCAATTTCCTTGAGAATATTTTCTGTTGGAGAATAACCAACCTCACCAAAGCCACCTGGCAAAGCCCAATCATTCTCTCCTTGTCCCCTAACCAGACAAATCTTTTCGTCCTCAACAATCCAAGCACGGACGTCCATTAACGGAGTTGCATAAGCGGAAGTTGGCTTCAAGACTTCTGCCACTTCTTCGGAATCAAGGTCTGATGCCTGATTCAACATTTCAGATAAAAGGCCTCGCAAGTCTTCGTAGCGCTCACGGTCGAAAGGATCTTTTGTAAAGGTTAATCCAGTATCTGTAAGGGCAATCATTCTTTGAAGATACTTGACAAAATCACTTGTCTTCATGTTCTAAACTTTCTACCAGCTTAGCTAGATTCATGGAGTTAGAGCCTTTGAGCAGGATTTGGTCGTGGACTCCTAAGCTTTCCTTGACCTGCTTAACTAGGGCTTCAAATTGGTCCTCGTTAGCTGTTTTCTTGAAGTAGAAAACATGTCCGATTGGGAACATTTGACTGGCCAGTTGAGCCAATTCAGCAATATCTTCCCCATAGAAAATAACGGTATCCAACACATCTGGGAAAAGACTTAAAATCATCTGGTTATGGAGCTGAACAGACTGGTCACCAAGCTCCTTCATATCCGCCAACACTGCAATTTTCTTGCCACCTTCATTGGCTGGAATGGCAGAGAAAGTCTCTAAAATCAGCTTCATAGCAGTTGGATTCGCATTGTAAACATCTGATAGGATATCTGCTCCATTGGCCGCTTTCTTCCACTCGGTACGGTTACGCGTCAATTCAAGATTTTGGAAGGCCAAACGAATTTGCTCCTCTGACACTCCTTCTTGCAGGGCAACATAGGATGCAATCATAGCATTAGTGGCATTGTACTTACCAGTCACTGGCAAATCAAGGGCTTGTTCCAAGAAATTAGCCTTAAAGTTCAGACTATCCTTGCGCTCAATCAAGTCTGTGATTTCCAGCTCTGCTCCTTGCCCAAAACGGACCACCTTTTTATCAGTAGGCAAGTAGTCCTCTACAATCGGGTCTGCTGGGGCCAAGAGCAAAGAACCTTCAGGCATGCCATCAGCAATTTGCATTTTCCCTTTAGCGATTTCCGAACGGTCTTTGAAAAAGGCCAAATGAGCTTCCCCCACCAAGGTAACGATAGCTGTCTTTGGATGAGCCAATTCTGACAAGAGATGAATATCTCCCAAGTGATCCTGCCCCATCTCCAAGACCAACTTTTCTGTTCCTTCAGGCATATGGAGAACGGTGTAGGGAAGGCCAATCTCGTTATTGTAGTTTCCTTGTGTTTTGTAGGTTTTGTAGGTTGTTGATAGTAAATGCGCCAACATATCCTTGGTCGTCGTCTTGCCATTTGAACCTGTAACTGCAAAGACATCAACAGCCGTTTTCTCAAGATAGTAGGCAGCTAGTTGTTGAAAGGCAGTCAACACATCGTCTACTAGAATGTAGGGATGATTTGCGACCTCTTTCTCAGACAGGGTTGCAGTAGCGCCATTTTCAAAAGCTGTTTCGATAAAGTCGTGACCATCACGCGCACCTTTGAGAGGCACAAATAAATCTCCAGTCCCAATCAAACGACTGTCAAACTCAGCTTTTTCTAACTGAGTGTTCGCAAAAAGACTAACATCATTTTTAGCTCCAACAGCTTGGGCAACTTCGTGGATTGTTAATTTCATTTCTACTCCTTTAAAAAGGGTTGAAGTCCGAGAACTCTGATCACCTTGCAGTGACGGTTCTGGCTTCTACCCTCTCTTTCATTTTTATAGCAAATGCGCTTCGCGCTTGTCAAAACTTTCCTTGGCAAGGTCAACCAAACGCTCGATTAGGTCTGGGTAGCTGATTCCCATATTATCCCAAAGTAGTGGATACATAGACCACTGGGTGAAACCTGGCATGGTATTAAGCTCGTTTAGGAAAATCTCGCCCTTATCTGTATAGAAGAAATCGCAACGAGATAGACCAAGGCCACCAATCGCACGGAAGGCTGTTTCTGCATTATGACGCATGACAGCTACCACATCATCACTGATTTTGGCTGGGATGTCCATAGTAATCTTGTTATCAATATACTTGGCATCATAGTCGTAGAAAGCAACATCCTTGACTACTTCTCCTGGCAGCGTGCTTTTGACATCGTAGTTGCCTAAGAGACCAACCTCAATTTCACGGGCATTCACTCCTTGCTCAACCAAGACACGGCTGTCATATTGGAAGGCAAGTTTCAAGGCTTGACGGAGTTCTTCTTGATTTTCAGACTTAGAAATACCGACACTTGAACCCATGTTTGACGGTTTGGTGAAGACTGGATAAGTCAATTTTTCTTCAACTTCAGCGATTTTAGCAGTCACATCATCGCCTTCGACAATGGCCACATAAGGAACTTGGGCAATCCCGACAGATTCTAAGACACGCTTAGTGGTGATTTTATCCATGGCAAGACTAGATGACAATATGTTACAACCAACATAAGGCATTTTCAAAACTTCGAGGAAGCCTTGAACTGAGCCATCTTCTCCCATCGGACCGTGAAGGACTGGAAAGACCACTGCTCCCTCTTCGTATATAGCACTTGGTGCAACTTGCTTATCCCAATCAATAGTTTCATTGGTCATAAGACGATCCTCTTGACCTGGAGTCTGGCTAAATTCTTGCGTTTTAATAAAGTCACCTGACTGGCTGATGAAGAATGTCTTGACTGTGAAACGGTCGTAGTTGACCGCACGCATGACACTTTCAGCTGAAAGGACAGAGACTTCACGCTCTGCACTACGTCCACCATATAAAAGAATAATCGTTTGTTTCATATTATTTGTTCCAATTCTAATAGAATACTCATTCTTTAGTATATCATATTTGCTTCTTTTTTGAAACTTGAACCTGATACTGGTCTTCAAGTAATCTAAAAAGAGACCGATAAAACAAAGTCGGTCTCCGTGATTTTTGTATAAATGAATTTGAGTTTGTTAATTGTCCACACTTACAACTCTGTTCGATTTTCAATGGCTCGTAAGAGTGTGACTTCGTCCGCATACTCGATATCTGCTCCGACAGCGAGGCCTCGTGCCAGACGTGTAACCTTGATGCCAGCCGGCTTGAGCAAACGTGAAAGATACATGGAAGTTGCTTCCCCATCTGCTGTGGCATTGGTTGCTACGATTACCTCTGAAACTTCACTATCCATCAGACGAGTCATAAGGCTCTTGAGATTGATATCATCCGGACTGATCCCATTCATGGGAGAAATGAGTCCATGCAAGACATGATAAAGTCCATGGTATTCTTGGATATTTTCCATGGCTGCCACATCACGACTATCTTCGAGAACTAAAATCGTCGTCTGGTCACGACTTGGATCAGTACAGATAGAGCACGGATCATCATCAGTCAAGCGACCGCAGATGGAACAATAGGTCAGCTCTCTCTTAGCAGAAAGGAGATTTTTGGCAAATTCATTGACGTCGTCATCAGACATTCCAATGGTATAAAAGGCCAGACGTGTAGCCGTCTTAATCCCGATACCCGGTAACTTAGAATAACTATCAATTAGCTTGGCAATAGGTGTTGGATAAAGCATATGTTCCTTTCTAATTCATTGGATGGTGTTGGTTATAGAGGTTGATAATATCGCGTGCAATGGAAGGTCCAACACCATTTGTCAGATTGGTGTTATGCGGGAAGACAACGGCAACAGCGATTTGAGGATTATCTGATGGGGCATAGGCCACCGCGTTGGTATTGTTAGCTTTTTGACCACCTGCTACATAACTTTCGGCAGTCCCTGTTTTCCCACTAATGGATACAGCTGCACCATTTGAAAAGGCACGACCTGTTGTCAAAGCACTTCCACCGTGAGAAACTTGATAAAATCCTTGTTGAAGGATGGAAACATCAGACTCAGAAATATTAATTTTATTCATTTCCTTGGTATCAATAGATTGGATCAAATCCCCTAAGCCACCTTGTTCATTGTTTCCATAAATCCCTTCAACAATGTGGGGTGCAATCCGAACACCGTTGTTGGCAATGGTTCCAACGTACTGGGCCAATTGCATAGGAGTGTAGTTATCAAACTGGCCAAATGCATTGGTAATGTAATTGGCAAAATCATATTCCTTAGGGGTAAATCCTGTAGATTCATCCGGAAGGTCAATACCCGTTGAAGCTCCTAGGCCATATTCCGCAAATGTCGCACGTAGTTTCCCCATAGCGGATTTCAAATTGCTGGTTCCAACAAACATGTTTGGTTGATAAGTTTGGCCCATGATTCCCAAAGCTGTTTGAACCATGTAAGTATTCGAAGAATACTCCAAGGCTTCCACCGCTGTAATCGGAAATGAACCGTAAGCCTGAGTGTACCAAGAATTAATTGGAGCTGAACCTTGGAAAACAATCGGTTGGTCTGTCAAGGTCTGATTCCCTGATAAGACTCCATTCTCCCAACCAGAGCTGATGGTCGCCGCCTTGACAACCGAACCCGGGACAAAGACATTGGTTACTGTTCCCAAGGAATCAGGTGTTAAATCTCCCGTTTTCAAGTCATGTTTTAGCCCTGACATAGACAAAACCGCACCTGTTTTTGGGTTGAGGGCGACTGCATACACACCTTCTGAATACTTGGCTCCTCCATTTCCCAGTTCGGAATTGAAATAACTCTTAAGCAGATTGTCCACGCTATCTTGGAAGGCCAAATCAATAGTCAGTTTAATATTATTCCCTTTGGTACCATCTTCGATATTTTCGACACTTTCCATATTGCCATACTTGTCTAGATGGACTTCTTTCACCGAGCGTTTTCCTTGCAAGGTTTCTTCATATTGTTTTTCTAGATAAGAAGTCCCAACACGGTCGTTTAGAGAATAACCCTTTTTGATATAAGCATCTGCTTCTTCAGCTGGTAGACCAGCTTTTTCACTAGATACACTTCCTACTATAGACGAAAGAGAAGTCTCTAGAACTTTTCGATCCCACGAAGTTGAAATACTGATCCCAGGTAAATTCTTAGAGGCCGAAGCAATCAAGGCAATCTGAGTATCTGTTAAGGAGTCTGTCGCAATGGTCCCTGTCGCAAAATTTCCAACTGCATTGAGTTGGCTAAAAAGATAAATTTCTTTCTTTTCGTCATCAGAGTAGGCCAATTGACTTGGATCGATACTTTCAACAGTATTATTGTAAAGTTCGGACTCAGATAATTGATTGCCATCAGAATCAAGTCGCTTCTCACGTGGTAAACTTTCCACTGCTTTCTTATAGACATCTTGATCTGCTAGATAATAGTCTACCAACTGTCGGTCAGTCAATGTTGGAGAAGAAACTCCCACATAGGCTAACAGCTTCTTAGCTGTTTCTTTTAAATCTGCAGCCGTCATTTTGTTGTTTCGAGTAAAGGAAACAACCTGTTTCACAGTATTTTCAACCAAAGGCTTGCCGCTGGCATCATAAATTTCGCCCCGGGCCGAGCTAGTGGTCACCTTTGTTTTACTAGCAGATGCTAATTTTGTCTCATAAAAATCCTTGTTCAAAACCTGCATATAAAGCAGACGACCAATGATGGCCATAAAGAGCAAAATGACGATTGAAAACAATAAATTAAGCCGAATCGGAATCGAATGGCTGTTAAATTTTCTCATACAAATCAGTCTCATTTCTATTTAAAATCTTACTCTTCATTGTACCATAATTTGAGCAGAAAATTATGGAAAAGAAAGAAGCTTTTTTCGTTTTTAAGGTAAGATACGTTTTTATTTATTCATCCCTATATTATATGTTATAATGAATGTAAAAGTTCAATAATCTAGTCTTTTTCCAATACGACTCATTTAAAGGAGCCTTCCCTATGGACAAACCAGATATCGCAACTGTCATTGATTCACATTTTGAAGAAATGACAGACCTTGAGCAAGAAATCGCTCGCTATTTTTTGCAAGCTGAAACGATTACAGATGATTTATCTTCCCAACAGGTCACTCAAAAATTACATATCTCTCAGGCTGCACTAACTCGCTTTGCTAAAAAGTGTGGCTTTACTGGCTACCGAGAATTTATTTTCCAATACCAACATCAAGCAGAGAAACAAGACACCCATTCTCACAAACACAGTCCACTGACAAAACGAGTCCTTAGAAGTTATAGCAGTATGCGGGAACAAACACAGGACTTGATTGACGAAGTCCAACTAGAACGAATCGCCCAATTAATTGAAGATGCTGAGCGTGTCTACTTCTTCGGAACAGGTAGTTCTGGCCTTGTCGCTCGTGAAATGAAATTGCGCTTCATGCGTCTAGGTGTGGTCTGTGAGGCCTTGACCGACCAAGACGGTTTTGCTTGGACAACCAGCATTATGGATGAGAATTGTCTCGTACTCGGTTTCTCACTTTCTGGCACAACTCCTTCTATTTTAGATAGCCTATTAGATGCCAAGGAGATGGGGGCAAAGACTGTACTCTTTACAAGTGTTCCCAATAAAGATAGCCAGGCCTATACAGAGACTGTTCTTGTAGCCACCCACAGTCAGTCATCCTACATCCAACGAATATCCGCTCAACTTCCTATGCTCTTCTTTATCGATTTGATTTATGCCTACTTTTTGGAAATCAATCGTGAAAGTAAGGAAAAAATCTTTAATAGTTACTGGGAAAATAAAAAACTAAACGGCTATCGTAGACAAAAACGTATCAGAAAATCCTAGTTTGGCTTAGCCAAACTAGGATTTTTATTCATCACCAAACACACCTCTTCTAGATTATGAGTTAGTCGTATCTTGATTTAGTCTTAAATAATTTCATATAATCACTTTTTGAAGGGAGTAAATAAGAAAGCCTGACGGTATCCTCAACAATTGTATATAATACGATGTAATCCTTACTCAAGGTCAATCCTCGCGTTTGATAGTGAGGATCTAATTTTTTACCAAATTTTTCATCGGCATCAAATCCAGCTTGGGGGAAAATTTCTAGCCGATTAATATCTTTTCTAATATTGGCTACTTTTCGTCTCGCAGCCTCTACAGAACCGATTTCCTCCGCTATATACTGATATATTTTATCCAGACTATTAATCACTCTAGGAGAATACAAAATCCTATATTTTTTATAATCCATAGCGTGTCACGACATCCTCATCTGTCAAGTAATTTCCAGCCTCAATCTTGGCATAACTTTCTTGAACTTCTGCTTGTAATTGTCTAAACAAATACTCCTTCTCTAATTCCTCTTCACTCAGTAAATCTACTTCATTTGTTACGGCAACATTCTTTAAAAATAATCTGAGTGCCGATGAAAGAGAGAGATTTTGTTCTTTTAACACTTCCATGGCATCATTTACCAATTCTCTATTAGCTTGGAAGGTTACAATTTTACTTGAATTCGCTATAGCCATTTTATATAATTCCTTTATATATTTTATTTATTATCTCACAATTATAAAGAAAGTCAAGGGAACTTGATTAGAAAATCCTAGTTTGGTTGAACCAAACTAGGATTGTTTTGTCTTGAAATGGTAATAAGCTCCCAACATACCTGCTGTATTTTGGTGATGGGCAAATTCTAATCGTGTTTTTTCAGCTAGGCTTGGCACCAAGGCATCTTTCAAGGCTTTACGGATCTTGGGTTTGAGGATAGCCTCTTGTCCCATGATACCGCCACCGAGAATGACTACTTCTGGATTGGCCACATAGCAAATATTTGCCAGACCTTTTCCTAGATAGTCTACCATGCGGTCAATACCAGCCATACAAATCTTGTTGCCTTCAGTGGCTTCCTTAAAGATGCGTCGGCCATTCCACTGATCAACATCTTCTCCATGTGCTTCAGCTACATATTTCACTAAAGCTGTTGTAGAAGCCAAATCTTGGAACGCTCCATCCTGCATATGCATATAACCGACTTCACAGGCTGAATTACTAAAACCATGGAAAACTTTCCCATCCATAATCAAGCAACCACCGATACCGGTTCCAATAGTCAGGCAAAGGGTGACACTCGCTCCCTTACCTGAACCAGATACTACCTCAGCCAAACCTGCACAGTTGACGTCATTTTCAATCTCGCAAGGGATTTCAAAGGTACTCTCAATTTCTTTTTTAAACTGAGTTCCAGCATAGTTAGGAATCTGAGGGCCAGCATAGAAAATTTCCCCCTTATCTGGATCCACCATCCCAGCAGAAGAAATAGCAACTCCTGCTACTGGGCCTTTTTCTAAATAGCTGGCTACGATATCTTTGGTCTTTTGTAAGATATGAGGTCCACCTTTATGCGCCTCTGTTGGCATTTCATGCGATTCAACAAGTTGGCCTTCTTGGTCGATCAAACCATATTTGATATTTGTTCCACCGATATCAATTGCAACGTAGTGTGTCATAAATACCTCCTTATGGATTAGAGGAAGCGCTCCTTGGTTTCACGAATCAAGGCTGCAGCTGCTTCTACAACTGGACGATCTTCTTCAGTCACTGGTGTCAATGGTGAACGAACAGAACCAATATTCAATCCTTCATTGATCTTCAAGACTTCCTTAATTACACCGTACATATTTCCATGTGCAGCAGTCAATTTGCCAATGATTGCATTGATAGCGTATTGCAATTCACGCGCTGTCTCTAAGTCTTTGTCAGCAATCAACTGATTGAGTTTCAAGAAGAGTTCTGGCATGGCACCATAAGTACCACCGATACCAGCTTTGGCACCCATAAGGCGACCACCTAAGAACTGTTCATCTGGACCGTTGAAGACGATATGGTCTTCGCCACCAAGGCTCACAAAGGTTTGGATATCTTGAACTGGCATAGAAGAGTTCTTAACACCGATAACACGTGGATTCTTCAACATTTCAGTGTAGAGACTTGGCGTCAAAGCAACACCAGCTAATTGAGGAATGTTATAAATCACGTAGTCTGTATTTGGTGCTGCAGCACTAATGTCATTCCAGTATTTAGCAACTGAGTATTCTGGCAAGCGGAAATAAATCGGCGGAATCGTTGCAATAGCATCTACTCCTAAGCTTTCTGCGTGGCGAGCAAGTTCCATACTATCTTTAGTATTATTGCAAGCTACGTGAGCAATAATAGTCAACTTACCTTTGGCAACTGCCATGACTTCTTCTAAGATTAATTTACGGTCTTCAACGCTTTGGTAGATACATTCACCAGAAGAACCATTAACATAAAGACCTTGAACACCTTTATCAATGAAGTATTCCACCAAGGCACGCGTACGCTCTGGACTTACTTCTCCTTGATCATCATAACATGCGTAGAAAGCTGGAATGACACCTTCGTATTTTTTTAAATCTGACATAGATTTTCTCCTAAGTTTTCTTTTTTCTGCTAAAAGCAGGATTTATTCTTTACGTGTTTAGTATACACCTTGTGAAAAACGCTTTCAATATCTTGTGTACACTTAGATTTTAGTTTCGATATGTATTTTGAAATGTTTATGGCTTGAAAGTAGTTTCAGAGACAAGCCATCCTATTGGTATTTTGCGAAAATTTTCTCCATCAATCCAGTCTGGATAAAGACCAAAAGTCCAAACCCAAAAAGCAGGAAGGCTGAGCCACCTAAAAGTAAACTGAAGGCAGACAGATAAAGAACCATCACAATGAGAAAGAGAATAACTAACATGAGGAAGAACCAAGGAAAGTTAAAACTTGCCAAGATAAGTCCTTTTTGTAGCACTTCTTTCCAAGTCAAATCATAGCGCGCAGCTATGGGATAGCTAGCCAACATCACGATAGTGAGGAAGATAAGAACACCTAGACAAATAGCTTTTACCATTTGAAAAGGCATAGCTGTCTGCCCCCAAAAAAGATAGAGGTCTAAAATACTTAATGAGACGATACCCAACTCAAGCAGACCTAACTGAAGACCTAGTTTCAGATTTTGCTTGAAAGCTCTTAGATAGATTTTAAAGACAGGCACACGTCTACTCTTCTTAATCTCAAACATAGTCTCGTAAAGGCTAATTTTAGCCACTCCAATCGTCACGATGGGCAAACAAGAGACAACAAAAAGAAGATTGGCTGTCACGATATCCAAGACCTTCTCACTAAAACGCATGAGAAAGTTATCTGTATCAAATGCTGCCTTGATAAGGCTTACTCCTTTTTGTGCCATGTCTACTCCTCCTGAGTTTTTAATCAATCAAAATTTTAAAGAGATATTTGCGAACCTTCTCTTCCATACCTGCATAGCCATTTGGCTGGTGTGGTTCTCCTGGGAAGAAAATCGCAAAATTGTGATAACCCAACAAGAGTGGGTAGTGTTCATGACAATGCACAAAGCCAATGTCACTTGCTTCGTCGAATGCTACTGCCTCGTCTTTGATACGTGAACCGTAACTCGAATATTCATGTCCTTCTACCAGCAAATGCAAATCTGCATAGTTCTGATGATGCTCAAATTGATCATTTTCAGCTTGATTGAGGACATTTTCCTGAACAACTAGAAAGACCTTGTCCCCATCAATCTCATACTTTCCTAATTCGAAAGAATCCTTACGGTGCTGATAGAGATAGTCGATAGCCTTGTCTAGATTGGGATGAATTCCTTTGTAAAAGGTGATGTTTTTCAAATCGTCAAAAATCATACTCTTTCCTTCGTTTCTGATAGTTAACTAAAATCATAAATTAAGTTTATAAGTGTCTAACAAAATCTCTAAGGTAAGCAAATACCCAACATTTTGTAGACACTTATAACATCTATATTTCCATAGCATGTCAAGACCACTTCCGCAATCTTGACACACCAGTTTACTTTTCTTAACCTTTGACCGCTCCCATAGTAATACCTTGAGTAAAGGATTTTTGGAATACTAAGAAGACTGTTACGATTGGCACAGCAGCAAGAGCTGCACCTGCCATGATCAAACCATAGTTGGTTGCCATTTCAGCCTGCATAGTCGCAACACCGAGTGAAATAGTCAAATTGTTACGTGAAGTCAACATTACCAACTGCATGAAGTAGTCGTTCCATGTATTGATGAAGGTAAAGATTGCAAGAGCTGCAAATCCTGGTTTCACAATTGGGAAGGCTACGCTCCAGAAAGTACGAATCTCACCACAACCATCGATTTTAGCTGATTCAAGCAACTCTGTAGGAATATTCTCACTGAACTGTTTCATGAGGAAGACCCCGAATGGCCATCCAATCAAAGGCAAGATAACTGCCCAAAGTGTATCATGGATTCCCATAAAGTTGACGATACGTACCAATGGTACAAGGACAACTTGTTTTGGAAGTGCCATAGCAGCAATAAAGATTGCAAAGAGAATACGTTGCCCATAGAAACGTTTTTTAGCCAATACATAACCTGCTAGAGATGAGGTCGCACAGACTAAGAACATGGTTACCAATGAGATAAACACAGAGTTCCACATCCACTGCATAGCAGGGTTTTGCACCATGAGTTGTTGGAAGTTTTCCATGGTTGGCATTTTAGGGAACCATTGTGGTGGAATAACGATGGTATCAGGTTGTGATTTGAAGGCCCCTGTCAAAATCCAGTAGAATGGAAAGATGAACAGCACGGTCAACAAGAGCAAGATAATAGTTGAAATAACAGTGAAAGCTGTTATAGGTTTCTTTTGTGTAGATTGCATAGCTGTCTCCTTTCTTTAATATTCTACGTCATTTCCGAGCGCCTTAAATTGAACAAAGCTTACAATAGCAATCATGACTGCCAAGAAGACACCAATGGTATTAGCATACCCGTATTCGGTCAATTGGAAGGCTTTTTCGTAAAGGTAGTACATCAAGGTACTTGTTGAGTAGTTTGGCCCACCAGATGTTAATAGTTGAATCAAGGCGAAAACTTGAAATGAGTTAATTGTTGTGATGATTGCGATGTAGAGAGTTGTTGGAAGAAGGCTTGGCCATTTAATCTTCCAGAAAACTTGAAATTCAGTTGCACCGTCTACACGAGCCGCTTCAACCAGTGAATTGTCAATATTCCCCATAGCAGCTATGTAGAGGATGATTGGTTGACCAACTGAAGTTGTCAAGAGGATAATCATAATTGCCAGTAATGCCCAGTGTTTATCTCCCAACCAAGAAATATTCTGGCTGATGATATGGCTTGACTTAAGGACAAAGTTTAGAATCCCTGATAATGGGTCATAAATCCATTTCCAAACAACTGTTACGGCAACACTACCTGTTACAACAGGAAGGAAGGAAGAAGACGAAACGGTAGAAAGATCTGGCAATAGCATTTTGATGGTAGGTTTGCGACGCCACAAAGAGCGAAAAGAGAACAACAATCGGTACAGATCCAACAACCAAAATAACTGTGTTAATCAAAGACTTCATAAAGACAGGGTCTTTAAACATACGAATGTAGTTGTCCAATCCCACAAACTCAAATTTAGTCATTGAATAGTTAAAGAAACTTGTAATGAATCCCATAATCATAGGAACCAATACAAAGATGACAAAGAAGAATAATACTGGTGCTAAGAAAGCGTAGGAAATCACTGTTTCCCGCATACGAATTTTATTGACTTTCACAGTCGGCACCTCTCTTTCACAAATAGAATATTTTGGATTTTCTTGAACAGTTTTAAAATCAAAATGAAATTTTTTAAGATTCGCTTATGTAAGAACTTCATTTTAATTTCGTGACAGTTTCTGATATTTCAAATAAAATCCTCCCTTTTCTTACATAGATTATGCACAGGGAAAAGGGAGGAGTCAATCTGATTCAGTGCTTATTGTTTTGTAGCTTTTTTAATTGTTTCGTTAGCTTTTTCAGTGAAGGCTTTTAAAGCATCCGCTGGTTTTTGATCGCCATTTGAAACTGATTGCAACATTGGGAACCATAGAGTTCTCATTTCTGCAAAACCATCAATTGTATTGTAGTATGGTGAGTAGTATTTAGTCCAACCACTGATTGTTTCCATACGTTTATCTTCATAAAGTTTTCCAAATGAAGTACGAACTGGGAAGGCACCTGTACGAACAACGTCTTTTGGACCCCATTCTTTGTCATCCGCGATGAATTGAACGAATTTCTTAGATGCTGCAACTTTCTTGTCGTCTTTGTTGTTGAATACTGCAAATCCGTTTACAAGGTATTCAAGAGCTGGTTTACCTGAATCTGATGGGAATGGTACTTCTACCACTTCTACTTTACTTGCTTCCAAGAGTTTAGCTTGGATACCGTTTTGAGCTGGCGCCCAAAGGATTGTGTAAGATGTTTGACCGTTGGCAAAGTTTTGGATATCTGCTCCACCGTCAAATTGTGAACCGTTGTTCAACAAACCGTCTTTGATCCAGCTAGCTGCTTTTTCAAGACCTTTGACGAATTTAGGATCATCAGTTGTATATTTTGTTACATCTTTATCTGTTACAGAACCGCCGTAAAGGTTTGAGATGAAGGCACGTGTTCCTTGGTCTCCCCCTTGACCAGAACTGAACAATGAACCTGGTGTGTAGCCTTTGTCTTTAAGCGCTTTCAAAACTTTCTCAAAGTCGTCTGTTGTCCAACCTTCTTTTACAAGGTTCACAACTCCAGCATCTTCCAACATTTTCTTGTTCATAGCCATGTAGAATGGTGCTGAACTGATTGGATACATGTAGGCTTTGTCTCCAGCCTTACTTGCTTTTACAATGTTTTCATTGTTGACATCTTTAACAAAGTCATCTGTGAAGAGGTCATTCAAGTCAGCCAATTTACCATTTTTACCATATTGGATGATACGTCCTGGTGCGTCAAAAAGTACGTCTGGAGCTGTTCCTGCTTCGATGGCTGTTGTGATTTTTTCAGGACCTGACTTGAAGTCGATGGTTTCCAATTTCACTTTTATATCTGGGTTTGCTTTTTCAAACGCTTCGATGATTGATTTTTCATAAGTTCCAACACCGTCACCAGTTTTTTCTTGGGTAAATACTGGGAATGCCCACCAAGTGATTTCTGTTTTGGCACCGTCACCACCTGATTTGGCAGCATCTTTACTTCCGACAGAATTGCCACAAGCAGCAAGACCAAGAACCGCAGCACCCGCAAGTACTGTACAAGCTAATTTTCTAAATTTCATCTGTATTCTCCTATGTAATAAGCGTATCCATATTGGATAATGAGTAAGATTGTATTTGTATGCGTTTTCATTTCATCCGATGCATCCACCACTCTCCTCTGTTTTTTATTAAGTCAGTAAGTACTTATACTCTTCGAAAATCTCTTCAAACCATGCCAGCTTCGCCTTGGCGTACTCAAGTATAGCCTGCGCCTAGCTTCCCAGTTTGCTCTTTGATTTTCATTGAGTATTAATCATCTACACCTAAAATTTCATTAATACTATTTTTATATAAGATTGCTTTTGCTCCATATATTGCTTGAATACCACCCTTCACTTCTAAGACATCAACTGCACCAATTTGTTTTAAAAGTGCTTTATCAACTTGATGAACTTCTTTTACAGCTACACGTAAACGTGTCACACAAGCATCTACATCTTCTATATTATTTGATCCACCCAACGCTCTGATAATTTGTAGGCTATCCTGTTTTAAATGATCTGCAGTATTTGAAGTTGAATCTGTGGATTCAGAAATTTCTTTAGAATCTACTTCTTCTCCTCGTCCTGGCGTTAGAACGTTGAATTGAGTAATGAACCATCTAAAAACAATATAATACAGAACACTCCAAATAAGTCCAAATGGAATCTGAAGAACCCAATTCGTTTTAGCGTTCCCCTGCAAAATTCCAAATAAAGTAAAATCGATTACACCTCCTGAGAATGTGTTTCCTATTGAAATATTTAAGACGTCTGCAATAAAGAAGCTGACACCATCAAGGAATGCGTGTACAACATATAGAACCGGACTGACAAATAGAAACATAAATTCAATTGGTTCTGTAATACCGGTAATAAAAGATGTTAAAGCAACTCCAAAAAACAGACCCGCGTATTTTTTACGACGATTTTTAGGAACACTATGGTACATCGCTAAACAGGCAGCCGGTAAACCGAACATCATTGTTGAGAAACGACCTGCAAAAAACCTTGTTCCTTCTGTAAATAATCCAGAATGAGTCGGGTCGGCTAATTGAGCAAAAAATATTTTTTGAGCTCCAACCACTGTTTGTCCTGCAACAGTTTCAACACCACCAAGTTCAGTATACCAAAACATAGGGTAAATCATATGATGTAAGCCTACTGCTCCAGAAAGTCTCATTAAAAATCCATATAGAAAAGTTCCAATTGGACCCGCCTGAGAAATATATCCACCTGTAGAAACAAGAAGTTGTTGAAAAGGTGGCCAAATAACAAAGAAGACAAAGCCAATTAAGATAGAAGAGAACGATGTAACAATAGGAACGAAGCGTGAACCCCCAAAGAATCCTAAAGCGGAAGGTAATTGAATATTGTTATATCGATTGTGCAAATATACGGCAACTATTCCGACAACTAATGCTCCAATAACTCCAGTATCAATTGCAGATCCTTCTGCCATAAAAAGTTTTACCAGAGCTTTAATCGTTGCAGTCATAACTAAGTAACCAGTTACTCCTGCTAGCGCAGCGGTTCCTTTATCTCGTTTCGCTAAGCCAATACATAATCCCACACAGAGAAGTAGTGATAAATTACTGAATACAACCTCTCCTGCAGAGCTCATTACTTGGAATATTGATTGAAAAAAACTATTGTCTAGTATTGGATAAGTTGCTATCGTGGTTGGGTTTGAAAGTGCACCACCAATCCCCAAAAGTAGACCTGCTGCAGGAAGTATAGCTATAGGTAACATAAAAGCTTTTCCAACTTTTTGTAAAACTTTAAACATAAAATTCCCCCTTACATCTTATTTGAGACCAGCAACAAAGCGTTCTGTAATCTCTTTTGGTCTAGTAATAGCGCCACCAACAACAATACCTCGCACTCCATATCCTAGGATTTGTTTGGCTTGTTCTGGTGTATGAATTTTTCCTTCTGCAATGACATCTACACCAGCATCACAGAGTTTTTTGATCAATTCAAAATCGGGACCATCCACTTTAGGACTGTAAGATGTGTATCCTGATAAGGTTGTTCCGACAAAGTCAATTCCTGCTTCAACGGCTGCCAATCCTTCCTCGAAAGTACTTGTATCAGCCATCAAGAGCTGGTTAGGATATTTTTCCTTAACCTGACGAATGAACTCTTGAATCTCCAAACCATCATAGCGTTCACGCTTGGTACAATCCAGAGCAATGACCTCGATGTCCAGTTCTGCCAGTTCATCAACTTCTTTCATAGTAGCAGTGATGAAGGGTTCTTGCGGTGGATAATCTCGTTTTATTATCCCAATGATTGGAAGGTTTGTAACCTCCTTGATTTCCTTGATATCGCGAACACTATTTGCTCGGATACCGACTGCTCCACCTTGCTCAGCCGCTTTGACCAGCAATGGAATGACTCCTCCCGCTTCTGTATAGAGCGGTTCGTGAGGAAGGGCCTGACAAGAAACGATGATTCCATCTTTGATTTGTGCAATCAAAGCTTCTTTAGTAATCTGTGGCATCCTCTTTCCTCCTTTTCTTTGTTCTTATGAGTTCATTATATACCATTTGTTAAGCGCTTTCAATACTTTGTCATAGAATAGATTTCAGTTTCAAAAGTATTTTATAGAACAGCTGTTTCTGAAAGTAGTTTCAGATAACATAAATATCCGTACCTATTACTCAAAATTACGAATCTTATTATAAACTTCTATATCAATAAAACCAGTCTAGAATTCCCATCTTTTTACAGGACTCCAGACTGGTTTATTTTAGATTAACATAAAAGTTCAAAGAACAACTGAAGACAAATTAACTGTCTTTTCGCTTATAAGAAATCATTGCTCCAAGGAACATTCCTACAAAACCAAGCAAAACTGTTGTTATTGATTTATTCTCACCTGTATCTGGTAACTTAGCCTGTTCATTGTTACCTACTTTATTCTCTGATTGACTAAATCCTGAGTTCTCATTTGTAGATAACAATTTAGATGACAGTGAAAGTTCTTCAACCTTGTTATCTTCTGTAGGATTTTTAAATGGTAGATTGTCAATGGAGCGTCGGAAAGTCATCGCATAAATACTAGAATTGTTAATTTCAAAAATAATCTTTCCATCTTTTTGTTCGAATTCAATAGTGTGTAGTTTTCCTTCTGGATCTACAGCATAAACATTCTCAACGGACTGATCTGTAGCAAAAGTAACAAGGACTTTTCCTTCAAGTTTAACATATCTTCCATTTACATCCTTCAATTTGATATCAAATGCTTTGTAGTTTAATGAACTTAAATCACTAACTTGAACTTCTTGCATTTGAATACCTATCACATTTTTCAATACTTCTTCTGAAGCTTGAATTTGAATACTTCCTGTTTCATTTTTTAAAATACGTTGTGAACTAGCAATTCCTGTGATAACGTTCTTAGTTTCTGCTTCATCCTTACTGTCTTTATTATTTACTTGTTTATCAGTAGATTTCACTACTGAACTTCCTTCTCCTGAGGTTGATAATGGACCCATATATTCTGGGATTTCTAGTATCGGAGATTCAGTGAAAGGAACTCCTCCTGTAAAGTCTGGCTTAGAGACTGTAGGAGCTGGAAAGTCTCCTAATGTGGATAGAACACCGCTATACTCTGGAACTTCTGTAACAAGTGAGTCGCCTCCGTTAACTCCGCCTGTGAAGTCATGCTGTTCAACTGTTGGAGCCGAGTCTTCTCC
>NZ_JAPVZK010000006.1:0-89808 GCF_041432345.1 Streptococcus sp. 27098_8_103 | reverse complement strand
ATTAAAGACAAGGTTTTCGGACCTTGTCTTTTTCTTTTATTTGTTGAATTTGTAACGCTGAGTTACTTAAAATTACTAGTTTTATAACAAATCATCTAATTTATCCGCTAATTTTTGTTGCTTGCTTGGATACAAATGAGAGTATGTATCTATTGTTGTAGTTATAGAAGCATGTCCTAATCTTTCTTTTACGACAAGATAATCTTCTCCTTGGTTTATTAGTAGGGAAGCATGTGAATGCCTGAAGTCATGAATTCTTATTTTTTTTAAAGAACTATCTCTTTGTAATATTTTTTTATATTGTTTTTCGATTGAATCCTTAGTTATCGTAATCGGGCTATTTTGAAATATCTGTAGATCATCTAGGTTGGTTGTAAATTCTTTTAATCTTTCATGCTGTGTTTGCCTCCATTCTTCTAGTGTCTCCACTAGTTTGGTGTTCATGATGATTCTTCGGGTTCCAGCTTTTGTCTTTGTACTACTAATGTGTTCTTCACTTTTTTAACGTATATTGATTTACTTACATGGATTGTATTTGTAGAAAACTCTATGTCCTTCCACGTTAGAGCAAGAGCTTCTCCGAGTCTTAGACCAGTAAAAAATAGAACTGTGAATAGTAATTTTATATTGTATTCATCGTTGCTAAATAGTGTTAAGAAATGCTTAAATTCTTTTACTGTCCAGAAATTTAATTTTACTTTTTCTATGGGTAATTTTTTCAGTAATCCTACGGGATGTTCCTTGTAAAATCCCTTTCTTAATCCAACATCCAGAATTTTCTTTAGTAAAATTATAATTTTATTAATAGTGTTTGGACTTAGCTTCTTTTCTGAGTTTTGAGTATTTTTATCTCTTAGATGTTCTCTGAATTGATAGATATCTTCATAAGTTAATTTAGCTACATCATCAACTTTTTCAAAATAGTTTTTTATATGCCTGTTATAGTTGTTTTCTTGTGTATCTATATAGCTTTGTTTTCTGTTGTTTATTCTATCCTCTTCTTTTAAGAGATCATAAAGGATATCAATTGATATTTTTGAGTTGAAACTTTTTTCTTTAAGTTCGACACTTCGTAAGTATTGTTCGGCCTCCAATGCTTCTTTTTTAGTTTTGAATCCTTTTCTTACAATTCTACGTTGTTTTAGAGATATTGGATTTATACCATTGGAAACATCAACAATCCAAGTTCCGTCTCTACTTTTGCGTAAAGCCATAAGCTACGCTTCTTTCTGGAGTTCAATTCCTAATAGTTCTTCTGCGACACTGGCTGGAATTGTACCAATCCTTTTGTTATCGTAGATGTTAAAACCACGATTCACTAATAGTAATTTGCCGGTATGGATAATCTTTCTTGCAGTTCCTGGAGCAAATCCAAGTTCGATAAGGTCATCTTTTGTTACAGTTTTAATCATGTGATCTCCTTTTCTAATTAGATTAACTAAGGGGAGGATTAACTCCCCTTGTATTTTACTTATTTTTGTTTTACATCTACTAAATGGATAGCATCAGCCTTGTAATACATTGTCGTGCTAATCATAGTAGCTTGTAAATTGTCAAATGTAACTGGTACTTCATCCATTGCTTGGATATAGTCATTATCAACCAAGGCATCTGGATTGTCTACTGAGACTTGGGTTGATTTCTTTTTGAATTGTCCATCCTTGATTGTTACATTGTATTTCCAACCAATGATTTTATCGGTATTAAAACGTCTTTCGCTACCATCTCGGTTTTTGATAATTTCTCCGTTTGCATCTGCTCGGACTTCCGTTTCAAATTTTGGAATGACTTCATCCAATTCAAATTTTGTTCCAATGTTATTAAAATTCCAGTCATTTTGTGAAAGCATTTTTGCCATAGTTAATTTCTCCTTTTAATATTTTCTTTGATTGTAGGGATCAAATCCTCTCGTTTAAAGAGTATTGCTCTTTCTATTAATCCACTTGCTAAATCTGGTGGATATTCCATATTGTTGAGTGCGAGATAGTTAGCTTTCTCATACTCATGCAGTAAGTTATTGTCGTATAGAAATTTATACGCTTTTAGAATAGCTCCTGAACCTTTATAGGTAAACCATTCTAATTTTTGTTCTAGTTCTGTTTTTGATTTTGAAATAATGATAGAGACGGGTTTTGAATGGCCTAAAAACTTTTCCCAAGATCTCAAAGGTTTTGAGAAATAGCTATCACTATAGAACCTCACTTTTTCTTTGAGATATCCCTTGGTAAAGTTGAGAAGATCTATTTCTGAATGCAACCATTCTTGAATGAAGTAGTGAGCTTTTTCTTTCCTAAGTTCTAACTCAGTTCTTATCCAATTTTCTATATACCGCTTGCTGATACCGAGCTTCTCAGCTCGTTCTAAGCGTTTATCGTAAATTCTAAGTCTTTCGTCATCATTGGGTTTTCTCAAATATAAGGTCTGGCCGATTGTTTCATCTCCGTAGGTATTGTAGTAGGTGCTTTTTCCATATATAAAGCGTTTCTTCTGACAAATCTTTAGAAGCTGATTAGGAGTGAAATAGGGTGTTTCATTAAAATCATCTATTGCAATATCAATTCGTCTTACTGAAAAATGATTGTAATTGTAGTAGAGGTTGTTCAAAAACTGTCTTTCGGACAGACTATTTGGATCTAATACCATATCTCTATAGAACTCGAGTGCCTGTCCTGACATGACAAGCATGTAGGACGACTCTTTCGCTCCATAGTAGATACGGATATTCCCATAATGAAGCTGGCTATCATAGTTATAGTATTTAAGGCTCCCTTTATTCTCAATAAATAGGTCATAGTCAAGAAATAGAATGTCTTCGATTATTTCTCTTGGCGAAAATTCAGTCTTATCAAACTGAATTTGAATCCAGTCAAATACAGAACGTAAATGTTCATTTTTTGCCATAGATTTTGATTCAACTTTTTGCTTAATTTTGCCACCCTTAAAATCTCCGAAACCCTTGGAAATACTGAATTCTTTCGATGGTACACCTAACTTGCAGAGGGTGGTGTTACTACACACCCTATCGGTCAAAAATGGTCCGTCCGCATCTACGCTCATTTTCGGCTTTCTGCCTCATGGCTCAGCCGAAAACTCGCTATTAGCCGAACCTATTTTTTGACCTCTTGTTAACAAACCCTAGTAAGCCGGTTTGCATCGACTCTTCAATATCTTGGATTTTCTTTTTTAGGTTGGAATTCTCAATTTTTATCAGTCGCATTTCTCGCTTAAATTCCTGTTTTAAGGCGCTCAGTTCATCGTAGAGCTCATCTATTACTTGGTTTAGGGATTCATGTTCATTGTCTGCTAGACTCCCAAATACGGCTTGTATAGCCTCTTTTAGACCTATTTCAAGTTTTAGTTTAGCTAACTTTTGAAATTGTCTAAGGTCTTCGTCTGTAAAATCATAGGCAACTGTATAACTTAATTGATGAGTTCTGGGATTTCTACTGATAGGAACTTTAATTTTCTTAAATTCCTTGCCACTTATCTCTTTAATCAGTTGAATCCAATTTTTAAGAGTAGAGGTAGAGTTTAGGCCAGAAATTTGATTGACTAACTCTTTATTGGTCATCTTTTTGTGAAACCTCCGAAATTTTCTTGTGCAACTGAAGAGTTTTCTGTGGTATAATTGTTACATAATATGTTTTGATCTTGGAACGAACGGCACATTTGTTTCAAGATTTTTTATTTTGTCGAATCCTACCTCCTTTATTAAAATTTTTTAAATCGACTACTAGTTACATACGCTTTTACCTCCTTTTATGCTATAATATTCTCAATGGAATATTCAATCTCAAAATAAATATTCCTTATGGAATAATTCTATTTTATACCGTTTAGAATATTTTGTCAAGCTAAAATATACGAATAAGAATATCTATAGGAGAATTATGTATACAGAGGATTATAAATTTTCAGAGAGGTTAAAAACTCTCAGAAAATCAAAAAAGTTAACTCAAGTACAAATATCGGAATTAATTGGAGTTCAACAAGGGACATATTCTCGGTGGGAGAATGGAACGTTAGAACCAGGATTAGAATTCGTTGTGAAATTAGCAAATATCTTTGGGACTACTACAGATTATTTGCTGGGACAAAAACCTTATTCAATTATCAGTAGTTTACCTCTAGAACAATTAGATCTTACCAATATTGCAAACTTTTCAAAGGATGAGTTTGATATTTTGAAACATTCAATAGCAGTTTCGGTGGCAAGAAATAAAATAAAGGCAACAGAACTAAAAGATAGAGTTATAGAAAAAAATCAGTTGTCAGAAAAAGATGCAGAACTTTTGAATAAGATTTTTGAAGAAGTTAAAACTTATTGGGAAAATTAGGAGGACGCTAGTCTTCAAAATTCCCTCCCAAAATGTGTCCAAAATATTGACAGAATTCTAGCTTTTCATTATAGTTCTTATGGAACTTTTTTTCTACAACAAAATAGGCTCCATAATATCCATAGGGGATTTACCCACTACAAATAGTATAGAGCCGGTTTTATTAATGTCCTGCATTTCCTAATAAGTTAACCATGACAACACCAATGATAATCAAAATTAAACCGATAATGCTATAAACATTTAGTGTTTCTTTGAAAATCATTACTGCGATAGAGGCTGTCAAAACTAAACCGACAGCTGACCATGTTGCATAAGCTATTCCTAAAGGAATTTTTTGCATTGCTAGTGATAAGAAATAGAAACAAACGCCATAGCTAAGTAGGGCAGAAACGGTTGGAATAGGCTTTGTAAAACCGTCTGATAATTTCAAAAGGTTAGTTCCCAATATCTCTCCTACAATGGCGATAAAAAGATAAAAGTATGACATGTCTTTAACCTCCTATATGTCATGTTTTTGCTCTAAGAGCTATTATAGCTATCCGTTTTTTATAAATCTTGGCACAAGTCATGAGAATTTGTAGTAAAACTGTGGCAGACACTTTTTCAGAACCAATAGCTGATAAGTTTAGTATATCATAAGATAAATTTTAAAAAAAGTCTTGATTTATTTCAATGTCTTGCGTGGTCTCGATTTTACTGGTAAAATTACTTTTAAGAACTTTAAAAAAGAGGTTTCTATATTTGACAAAACAATGACTTGTTGTCCCGAATGTGGGCATCCTTTGGAGAAAAAATTTTTAAAAGATGAGGGAGATATTCCTTATTGTTCACAATGTGCGAGTTTTCGTTTTCCAGTCTTTAATACAGCAATTAGTGCGATTTTATTTAATGAAAAACATGATAAGATTCTCTTGATTAAGCAATATGACATGGCTGAGCATATTTTGCTAGCTGGTTATGTGTCTAATGATATTCACAACCAATTTCTACAATCATTAAAGACAATTAATTTAGCCTCTCTTATTACGGATATGGGTAATAAAATTGCACAAAACTAGTCCAAAACTCTTTTTAATAAGGAGTATACTTTCTAGCATTTTATAGTTACTAAAAAGTATCTAAACTTTGGAAGTGATACTAAGTTTTAAAAAATATTATGGAAAAAAAGCTTATAAAATCAATATTTCTGAGATTTAAAACTAATAATATTAGACTCAAAATCCAGTGTCCGCAAGGACGTGCCGGTTCGACCCCGGCCGCCGGTATAGTATAGAGTTAAGGAACGTTGTAAATCTTCGTTCCTTTTTATATTATTTTTGGTATAATAATAGTTATTCAAATTTTATTTAGATTATGAAAGTGTAGGGAAGTATGTCTCGTTCTATCGATTTATTAAAACATCGGTATTTAAAAAATATTAAAGAAAATCCTGAATTGTTTGTCGGGATTGAGCTGGAATATCCTGTTGTAAACTTGGAAGGGGATGCTACAGATGTTGAAGTTATCAAGTACTTATTCCGATATTTAGTTTCTGCTTTGGATTTTACTGTCGAAAAGGTAGATGATTTTGGGACTCCTATTCAGTTAGTGGACCCAGTAAGTCAGGATACTATTTTATTTGAAGTTTCCTATACTACGATTGAGTTTGCATTTGGTAAGGCTGAAACGATACAAGAGGTTGAAGAACGTTTTAGTATTTATATGGAAGTAATCCAGAAGAAGTTAGCTGAATCAAATCATGCTATTGTCGGCTGTGGTATTCATCCCAACTGGGATAAAAATGAGAATTGTCCAGTGGCTTTCCCACGGTATCGCATGCTGATGGACTATTTGAATTTAAGTAGAAATGTGACTAAATCAGACTTACATCAATTCCCTGAATACGGAGCGTTTATTTGTGGGAGTCAGGTTCAGTTGGATGTTTCAAAGTCTAACTACTTACGAGTGATTAATGCTTTTACCCAAATTGAAGCAGTTAAGGCTTATTTATTTGCAAACTCTGAGTTTACAGGTGCGGATTGGGATACGAAAATTTCAAGGGATATTTTCTGGGAAGAATCGATGCATGGTATCTATCCAGAGAACGTTGGTGTCAATCCTAGACTCTTTAAAGATGAGGATGATTTTTTTGATTATCTAGATCATTCTTCAATTTTTACTGCGGAACGTGATGGACAAACCTATTATTTTTATCCGATTCAGGCTAGGGACTATTTGGCTACAACTGAAATCCAAGCATATGCACTTAATGGGGAAGAAGTTCTTATTTCCCCTCAAGAGAAAGATTTTGAAACTCATCGTAGTTATCAGTACCAAGACTTAACGACTCGCGGAACAGTTGAGTTTCGTAGTGTGTGTACTCAACCTCTAGAGAGAACCTTCGCTTCTGCAGCTTTTCACTTAGGATTGTTGGTTAATTTAGATAAGTTAGAAGCTTACTTAGAAGCAGCTCCTTTCTTTAAAGAATTTGGGCAAAATTATAAGTTTTTAAGACGACAATTTTCTAAGAAGAAGCTTACAGATGAGGAAGAGACTGCGATTATTGAAATTTCCAAAGACTTACTCCTGCTAGCTGAGGAAGGACTGGAGATGAGAAATAAGCAAGAAATGACCTACTTACAGCCTTTGAAAGAAGAATTGAGCCTATAATTTCTCTTATAAAAGGAGAATTTTCTGAAAAATCATGATATAATGGATGAGACTATAGATAAAGGATAGAGAGTAATGACATTAGTTTATCAATCAACGCGTGATGCCAACAATACAGTAACTGCTAGTCAAGCTATTTTGCAAGGTTTGGCGACGGACGGTGGTTTGTTTACACCGCTTACTTATCCAAAGGTAGATTTGGACTTTGACAAATTGAAAGATGCTTCTTATCAGGAAGTTGCTAAGTTAGTTTTGTCGGCATTTTTAGATGACTTTACAGCTGAGGAGTTGGATTACTGTATCAACAATGCCTACGATAGCAAATTTGATACTCCTGCTATCGCGCCATTAGTGAAATTAGACGGACAATATAACTTGGAACTTTTCCATGGTTCAACAATTGCCTTTAAGGATATGGCCTTGTCTATTTTGCCATACTTTATGACAACAGCTGCTAAGAAACATGGTTTGGAGAACAAGATTGTCATCTTGACAGCGACATCTGGTGACACGGGGAAAGCTGCTATGGCAGGATTTGCGGATGTACCTGGTACTGAGATTATCGTCTTTTATCCAAAGGATGGTGTCAGCAAGGTACAAGAGTTGCAAATGACCACTCAGACTGGCGACAATACTCATGTTATCGCTATTGATGGTAACTTTGACGATGCGCAAACAAATGTGAAGCATATGTTTAACGACGTAGTTCTTCGTGAAAGATTAGCGGCTAACAAGTTGCAATTTTCATCTGCAAACTCTATGAATATTGGTCGTTTGGTGCCACAGATTGTTTATTATGTTTATGCCTATGCTCAGTTAGTTAAGACTGGTGAGATTGTGGCTGGTGATAAGGTCAACTTCACAGTACCAACAGGAAACTTTGGAAATATCTTGGCTGCCTTTTATGCTAAACAAATCGGTCTTCCAGTTGGTAAATTGATCTGTGCTTCAAATGACAACAATGTTTTGACAGACTTCTTCAAGACACGTGTTTACGATAAGAAACGTGAGTTTAAGGTGACAACTAGCCCATCTATGGATATCTTGGTATCTTCAAACTTGGAGCGTTTGATTTTCCATCTTTTGGGTAATGATGCGGTTAAGACAGCTGAACTCATGAATGCTTTGAATAGCCAAGGTCAATATGAGTTGACTAATTTTGATACAGAGATTCTTGACCTCTTTGCAGCTGAATATGCGACTGAGGAAGAAACGGCAGCAGAAATCAAGCGTATTTATGAGGCAGATTCTTATATCGAGGATCCACATACGGCGGTTGCCTCGGCAGTTTATAAGAAATACCAAGCGGCTACTGGCGATGTGACTAAGACAGTGATTGCTTCAACAGCGAGTCCATACAAGTTCCCAGTGGTTGCAGTAGAAGCTGTAACAGGTAAAGTAGGCTTGACTGACTTTGAAGCCTTGGCTCAATTACATGATATTTCAGGAGTTGCAGTGCCACCAGCAGTTGACGGGCTTGAAACAGCTCCTGTTCGTCACAAGACAACAGTGGCAGCTGCTGATATGCAAGCAGCGGTTGAGGCTTATCTAGGACTTTAAGACAGAGGGAGTAAACTCGGTTGGGAAACCAACTGAGTTTCTTTTCATCAGGAGGAAGGATTGTTTAAGAAAAATAAAGACATTCTTAATATTGCCTTGCCAGCTATGGGCGAAAACTTTTTGCAGATGCTCATGGGGATGGTGGATAGTTACTTGGTAGCCCACTTGGGCTTGATAGCTATTTCGGGTGTATCAGTAGCTGGCAATATTATCACGATTTATCAGGCGATTTTCATCGCTCTGGGAGCTGCTATTTCCAGTGTTATTTCAAAAAATTTGGGGCAGAAGGATCAATCTATGCTAGCCTATCATGTGACTGAGGCATTGAAGATTACCTTACTATTAAGTTTCCTTTTAGGATTTTTGTCCATCTTCGCTGGGAAAGAGATGATAGGACTTTTGGGGACGGAGAGAGATGTAGCTGAGAGTGGTGGACTCTACCTATCTTTGGTAGGCGGATCGATTGTTCTCTTAGGTTTAATGACTAGTCTGGGAGCCTTGATTCGTGCAACGCATAATCCACGTCTGCCTCTCTATGTTAGTTTTTTATCCAATGCCTTGAATATTCTTTTTTCAAGTCTAGCTATTTTTGTTCTGGATATGGGGATAGCTGGTGTTGCTTGGGGGACAATTCTGTCTCGTTTGGTAGGTCTTGTGATTTTATGGTCGCAATTAAAGTTGCCTTTTGAGAAACCGACTTTTGGTTTAGATAAGGAACTATTGACCTTAGCGTTGCCAGCAGCTGGAGAGAGGCTCATGATGAGGGCTGGAGATGTCGTGATCATTGCCTTGGTTGTTTCTTTTGGAACGGAGGCGGTGGCTGGAAATGCAGTCGGAGAAGTCTTGACCCAGTTTAACTATATGCCTGCCTTTGGCGTCGCTACTGCAACGGTCATGCTGGTAGCTCGAGCAGTTGGAGAGGATAATTGGGAAAGAGTAGCTAATTTGAGCAAGCAAACCTTTTGGCTTTCTCTGCTTCTCATGTTGCCCTTGACGCTTAGTGTCTATGCCTTGGGTATACCACTAACTCATCTCTATACGACTGATTCTCTAGCGGTGGAGGCTAGTGTGCTAGTGACACTTTTTTCACTACTTGGTACTCCTATGACGATAGGAACAGTCATCTATACAGCAGTCTGGCAGGGTTTGGGCAATGCTCGGCTTCCCTTTTATGCGACAAGTATAGGAATGTGGTGTATCCGCATTGGAACAGGATATCTGATGGGGATTGTGCTTGGTTGGGGCTTGCCCGGTATTTGGGCCGGAACCCTTTTGGATAATGGTTTTCGTTGGTTATTTCTACGTTACCGTTACCAGCGTTATATGAGCTTGAAAGGATAGGAAATGCAAAAAACAGCTTTTATTTGGGATTTAGATGGGACTTTATTGGATTCTTACGAAGCGATTTTATCAGGAATTGAGGAAACTTTTGCTCAGTTTTCTATTCCTTATGATAAGGAGCAGGTGAGGGAGTTTATTCTCAAGTTTTCTGTGCAGGATTTACTTGTGCAGGTGGCAGAAGAGAGAAAGCTGGATGTGGAAATGCTAAATCAGGTGCGTGCCCAGAGTTTGGCTGAGAAGAATGCTCAGGTAGTTTTGATGCCAGGTGCGCGTGATGTGCTAGCTTGGGCAGAGGAATCAGGAATTCAGCAGTTTGTTTACACTCATAAGGGAGACAATGCTCGTACCATTCTCAGAGACTTGGGTTTGGAATCTTATTTTACAGAGATTTTAACCAGTCAGAGTGGTTTTGTGCGGAAGCCAAGTCCAGAAGCGGCTAACTATCTGTTAGGCAAGTATCAGTTGGATTCTGAGAAGACCTATTATATAGGGGATCGGACTCTGGATGTGGAATTTGCCCAGAATAGTGGGATTCAAAGTATCAACTTTTTAGAGTCGACTTATGAAGGAAATCATAGGATTCAAGGGTTAGCAGATATTCCTTATATTTTTGGGGATTGGGAACGATAAGATTGTGTCAGTTTTGTGACAGAGACCTAACAAACTATTTCAAGTAACCAAGTTTGTTACAAGGAATAGACAGTTCTGTTAAATAGGCCCGAGAGGGCTTTTTTTCTGCATTTTTTGTGTTATGATAGACAGGTACTCATTTGAAAGGAATAGGAAAGAATGAAGAAAAGAATATTATTAGCTTCAACAGTAGCCTTGTCATTTGCCCCAGTATTGGCAACTCAAGCAGAAGAAGTTCTTTGGACTGCACGTAGTGTTGAGCAAATCCAAAACGATTTGACTAAAACGGACAACAAAACAAGTTATACCGTTCAGTATGGTGATACCTTGAGCACCATTGCAGAAGCCTTGGGTGTAGATGTCACAGTTCTTGCGAATTTGAATAAAATCACTAATATGGACTTGATTTTCCCAGAAACTGTTTTGACAACGACCGTCAATGAAGCAGAAGAAGTAACAGAAGTTGAAATCCAAACACCTCAAGCGGCTTCTAGTGAAGAGGTGACAACTGCGACAGCAGATTTGACAACCAATCAAGTGACCGTAGATGATCAAACTGTTCAGGTTGCAGACCTTTCTCAACCGATTGCAGAAGCGCCAAAAGCGGTAGAAACTACAAGTACAAAAGAAGTAGCAACAAATTCAGAAGTTGCAGAGACAGTTGCTACTGCAGAAGAAGTAGCACCATCTACAAATACTTCAACGTCAGAGGAGCAAACAGCCGAAACAAGTAGTGCAGTTGCAGAAGCAGCTCCTCAGGCAACGACTTCAGCTGAGAAAAATGAAACTCAAGCAAGCCCACAAGATGTTTCAACAGTGGAAGAAACTACAACTCCAACAGAAGAAACAGCAATCGAAACAACTGCAAAAAGTTCAGAAGAATTAAAAGAAGCCTCATCAAATGAAGCTACAACAGCAGTTTCTACTTATCAACCAGAAGAGAAGAAAACAGTTTCAACAACTTACGCAGCTCCAGCAGCGCCCGATTATGCTGGACTTGCGGTAGCGAAATCTGAAAATGCAGGCCTTCAACCACAAACAGCGGCCTTTAAAGAAGAAATTGCTAACTTGTTTGGCATCACATCCTTTAGTGGTTACCGTCCAGGAGACAGTGGAGATCACGGAAAAGGTTTGGCTATCGACTTTATGGTACCAGAAAGCTCAGAATTAGGGGATAAGATTGCGGAATACGCTATTCAAAACATGGCCAGCCGTGGAATTAGTTACATTATTTGGAAACAACGTTTCTATGCTCCATTCGATAGCAAATATGGGCCAGCTAATACTTGGAACCCAATGCCAGACCGTGGTAGCGTGACAGAAAATCACTATGATCACGTTCACGTTTCAATGAATGGATAAACCAGACTTGGTAATATCATTTTGACGAATGAGATCTAGCTTTCATGATTGGAAGTAAGTCTCGTTCGTTTTTCTTTGTCATACTCTTCGAAAGTCTCTTCAAACCACGTCAGTTTTATCTGCAACCTCAAAGCTGTGCTTTGAGCAACCTACGGCTAGCTTCCTAGTTTGCTCTTTGATTTTCATTGAGTATCAATATGAATGGAAAATGGAAGTTACCATTTTGTAATGATTGAAGCAACATTCTTGCAATCAATTTTACTTTATAACACAATTGATTAGTCAACTATTGATAAATCAAGATAGGAGAAAGAAATGATAGAGATTCAAGATCTGCTTTATCAACTCCGCTTGTCTGAGCAAGCGAGTACGCAATTGTTTGAAAAAAGACTTGGGATTAGTTTGACACGGTATCAGATTTTACTGTTTTTGCTGAAGCATTCCCCTTGTAATCAAATAGCGGTTCAGGAGCGTTTGAAGATTGATCAGGCTGCTTTGACCCGACATTTCAAAATTCTGGAAAAGGAAGGTTTGGTGGAGCGTCATCGCAATCCTGAAAATCAGCGAGAAGTGTTGGTAGAGGCCACGAAGTATGCCAAGGAGCAGTTAGTGGTGAATCCTCCTCTGAAACATATAAAGGTTAAGCAAGAGATGGAAAGTATCTTAACAGAGTCTGAAAGAACAGAACTCAGCCGTTTATTAAATAAATTGGTTTTGGGTATTGAAAATATAGAGATTTAAGGAGAAATAGATGTCAATTATGACAATCATTTTAGCAACGATTGTTGCTTTGGAGCATTTTTACATTTTTTATTTGGAAAGTATTGCAACGCAATCAGATGTAACTAGTCGTGTCTTTAACATGGATAAGGAAGAATTGGCTCGTCCGTCAGTAAGTTCATTGTTTAAAAATCAAGGGATTTATAATGCTCTGCTAGGAGTCTTTCTCCTGTATGGAATTTATTTCTCACAGAATTTAGAAATTGTGACTATTTTTGTTTTATTTGTGATTGGAGCTGCGGCTTATGGCTCTCTCACAGCAGATAAGAAAATTATTTTGAAGCAAGGTGGACCAGCTATTTTGGCCTTGATTAGTATTTTTCTCTTTAAATAAACTTTAATGCTGGTCTGATCCTCTCTAGTCCTTTTCACTCTAGAATAAGGGAAATATGTTATACTTGTTTTTAAGAAAATAGTTTCATGGAATTGGTTGTAAGGAGTTAGAAATGAAAGTATTAGTGACAGGTTTTGAACCCTTTGGAGGGGAAAAGGTCAATCCAGCTTTGGAGGCCATTAAAGGTTTACCAGCTGAAATCCATGGTGCTGAGGTCCGTTGGTTAGAAGTGCCAACAGTCTTTCATAAATCGGCCCAAGTATTGGAAGAAGAGATGAGTCGTTATCAACCTGATTTTGTCCTTTGTATCGGCCAAGCTGGTGGAAGAACTAGCTTGACGCCTGAACGAGTGGCCATTAACCAAGACGATGCACGCATTCCTGATAACGAAGGTAATCAACCGATTGACCTTCCTATTCGTCCAGATGGTGCTCCGGCCTACTTTAGTAGTTTGCCGATTAAAGCGATGGTCCAAGCTATAAAAAAAGAGGGCTTGCCGGCCTCTGTTTCCAATACGGCAGGGACTTTTGTCTGCAATCATTTGATGTATCAGGTCCTCTATTTGGTAGAAAAGAAATTTCCACATGTTAAGGCAGGGTTTATGCATATTCCTTATATGATGGAACAGGTGGTGAATCGACCTACCACCCCAGCTATGAGTTTAGTGGATATTAGGCGAGGGCTAGAAGCGGCAATCGGCGCCATGATAGAACATGGAGATCAGGATCTCAAGTTGGTAGGCGGAGAAACTCATTGATAGAAAAAGCTTGAGGGGTCACCTTCAAGCTTTTGGACGTTTTCGAGCTAATACTGCTCGGTAAAAAATCATTTTATTAATTTGAATGTAGGGTAGGAGTGAGAAACTAGCAATCCCAAAAGTAATCCAATTGAGGAAGTACCAAGGAAGGAGTTGTAAGTCTAGGACAAAGCGCTGAAATTTGTAGCCTTTCATCAGGAAACGGCTGGTTTTAAGGATTTGTCCTGGTCTAGCTTGTCCCAAGTCTAGGGTGTCACAAAGGAGAAATTCTACCTGTGAATAGGCATAGTATTGTGGAATATAGAGACTATTTCCTATAATCATCAAGAAAATACTTGCTAGAAAGTAGAGACCAAAGATCATGAGGAAGCGTTCAGTTTCAATTGACGAGAGATCCAGATTAGGAAACTCAGGGTGAAGGGCAACGAATTTCTTTGCTAGAAAGCTACTGTAAAAGAGGAAGTAAATCCCGAGTAAACTAGGAATGCTCCATAAAAAGAGATAGAAGCGTTTGAGGAGTAGAGTCAAAAAGGTTTGTGAAAAGTGCTCTTCGTTAAAGAGAGTGAGACTATTTTTGACGGATAGTTCTGTATCTGGATTCTTGATGAGTTTCAGAGTTGTATAAACTGAACTGGTTAGAAGTATTGTTCCGATAAAGGAGACTAATAGGGGAAAAAGGTAGGCTTGGAATACACGACCAAGAACGCTTAAAAAGGATTGTTCTAAAATAGACTCGTTGATACGCTCTAAGGGATTGAGGAAGCCAGACAAAATGATCAGCATGCTAGGTAAGAGATAGACGAGAAAGAGACGGGGATTTTCAGCCTGAAATTGTCTAGCTTGCAGACGAATGGTTTTTAAATCAATTTTTGGGTATTTCATTCTCTCATTATACACCATAGTTCGTGACAGTTCCAGCTTTTTTTGATAAAATCATACAGTATGCCCTTGGGCACAAAGTATGAACTGGGACTGTTTTTCCCAGCTTCGGAGGTAAAAAATGTCAGATTCACCAATCAAATATCGTTTGATTAAGAAAGAAAAACACACGGGAGCTCGTCTGGGAGAAATCATCACTCCCCACGGTACCTTCCCAACACCTATGTTTATGCCAGTTGGGACACAAGCCACTGTCAAAACTCAGTCGCCTGAAGAATTGAAGGAGATGGGTTCGGGAATTATCCTGTCAAACACCTATCATCTCTGGCTTCGTCCTGGAGATGAACTCATCGCACGCGCAGGTGGTCTCCACAAGTTCATGAATTGGGACCAGCCTATCTTGACAGATAGTGGTGGTTTTCAGGTTTATTCCTTAGCAGATAGCCGTAATATCACAGAAGAAGGAGTAACCTTTAAAAACCATCTCAATGGTTCTAAGATGTTCTTGTCCCCAGAAAAAGCCATTTCTATTCAGAATAATTTGGGCTCAGACATCATGATGTCCTTTGACGAATGTCCTCAGTTTTATCAACCTTACGACTACGTTAAGAAATCAATCGAGCGTACCAGCCGTTGGGCTGAGCGTGGTTTGAAGGCTCACCGTCGTCCGCATGACCAAGGGTTATTTGGGATTGTGCAGGGGGCTGGATTTGAAGATCTTCGCCGTCAATCGGCTCACGACCTTGTCAGCATGGATTTCCCAGGCTACTCTATTGGTGGTTTAGCAGTGGGAGAAACCCACGAAGAGATGAATGCGGTCTTGGATTTCACAACTCAACTGCTACCTGAAAATAAACCTCGCTATTTGATGGGTGTGGGAGCGCCAGATAGCTTGATTGATGGGGTGATTCGTGGTGTAGATATGTTTGACTGTGTCTTGCCGACTCGTATAGCTCGTAATGGGACTTGTATGACCAGTCAGGGACGTTTGGTTGTTAAAAATGCTCAGTTTGCTGAGGACTTTACGCCACTAGATCCAGAATGTGATTGCTATACATGTAAGAACTATACACGCGCTTACCTTCGTCACCTGCTCAAGGCTGATGAAACCTTTGGTATCCGCTTGACTAGCTACCATAACCTTTACTTCTTGCTTAACCTGATGAAGCAAGTGCGACAAGCCATTATGGACGACAATCTCTTGGAATTCCGTGAGTATTTTGTTGAAAAATATGGCTATAATAAGTCAGGCCGTAATTTCTAAAATGGAATTGATATAAGCTAAAAATCCTAAGTTTTCTCTTAGGATTTTTCTTCTTTTTTTGATAGAATAAGGTGTATAATGAAAGGGAGAATAAACTCGTATGCGCATTAAATGGTTTTCCTTGATTAGGATTACAGGTTTACTTTTGGTACTCTTGTATCATTTCTTTCAGACCATCTTTCCTGGAGGATTTTTCGGGGTAGATGTCTTTTTCACGTTTTCAGGATTCCTGATTACAGCTCTACTCATCGAAGAATTTTCTAAAAATCATGAGATTGACTTGATAGGATTTTTTAGGAGACGTTTTTATCGGATTGTGCCACCTGTAGTTTTGATGGTCTTGGTAACCATGCCTTTTACTTTTTTGGTTCGCCAAGACTATATTGCTGGAATTGGTGGCCAGATTGCAGGTGTTTTAGGCTTTATGACCAACTTCTATGAACTTCTAACAGGAGGAAGTTATGAATCTCAGTTCATTCCTCATTTGTTTGTTCATAATTGGAGCTTGGCTGTTGAGGTTCACTACTATATCCTCTGGGGCTTGGCAGTTTGGTTCTTATCCAAACAGGCTAAATCAAATGGTCAGTTGAAGGGAATGGTCTTTCTCTTGTCTGCTGCTGCCTTCTTGGTTAGTTTCTTCTCCATGTTTATTGGTAGTTTTCTAGTAACCTCCTATTCCTCTGTTTATTTCTCCAGTTTAACTCATGTCTATCCATTCTTTTTGGGAAGTATCTTAGCAACGATTGTAGGCGTTCGTCAGACGACTTCCCTAGTTAAGCAGTTGGATAAAATCTGGGATTTACGAAAGACCCTTTTAGTTTTTGGAGGAGGTTTTGGCTTCTTACTCATTTTGACTTTCTTTGTCAAATTTACCTATCTCTTTGCCTATCTTATTGGCTTCTTGCTTGCCAGCCTTGCAGCCCTTGCTATGATTCTGGCGGCGCGTGTCTTACATGAAAAGACTCCTAACGTGCAGGAGCCAAAGATGATCAGCTTTTTAGCGGATACTAGCTATGCAGTTTATCTCTTCCATTGGCCTTTCTATATCATTTTTTCACAGTTGACATCAAATCTTTTTGCTGTGTTACTGACTTTGATTTTTTCTTATGGATTTGCCAGTCTTTCATTTTATGTATTGGAACCTTGGATTGCAGGAAAGGACACACCTATTATACAAACCCTCCGTCCCCTTCCTCATATTCACACAATCCTTGCAGCAAGTACTGGAATTTTGGCCTTCATTGTCTTCTTAGTAACTCTGTTGGCACCACAAGTGGGAGCTTTTGAGACAGACTTAACTGTCAATGGCTTGAAGCAAGCTGCAACAAATATTAGCCAGACCAAGGTGATGACAGAACGAGCAGAAGCTGATAGTTTAGGAATTGCTGATGGCACTATGTTAATTGGTGATTCGGTAGCACTAAGAGCTAATACAGCGTTGCAGACAGCCCTTCCAGGGGCACAGATTAATGCACAAGTCAGCAGAACAACCAAGACTGCCAATGAAATCATGCTCAACAATAGCCAGAATAAATTTCTACCAAAGATGGTGGTTATTGCAACTGGGGTAAATAATCCTGAAAATTACAAGGAAGATTGGGATAGTATCGTGAAAAATCTTCCTAAGGGCCACCATATGGTTTTGGTGACTCCTTATGAAGGAGATAAGACAAAAGAGACCTATGCCATCGTTGAGAAGGCGGCTGCCTATATGAGAGAATTGGCAGAGAAGACTCCTTACATCACGATAGCAGATTGGAATCAAGTTGCTAAAGAGCATCCAGAGATCTGGACTGGGACAGACCAAGTCCATTTTGGAAGTGACAATAGTAAAATTGAAGCAGGAGCTAAATTGTATGCAGATACCATTGCTGCAGCCTTGCAAACAGCTCAAGACAAGCCGGTCAAATCAAAATAACTTGTATTAAAAAGAGAAGAGTTGGAGAAATCCAGCTCTTTTAAAATATCTCTAGAAAATAGGTCTATACCATTTACAAATAAAAAAGAAAGGTTTATAATGTAATTGACATAATAAATTGTAGAATCAATCTTTTGAGGAGGTTAACATTATGCCTAACTATATTAAAGCGGATCAGTTTTTCTACCCACATGGAGTTCGTCGTGGAGGTTACTTGGAACTTGTGGACGGCAAGTTTGGAAAACATGTCGCGCAGATTCCTGAAGGCGCTGAGGTGATTGACTATACAGGCTATAGCATTGCTCCAGGACTTGTAGATACCCACATTCATGGATTTGGCGGTGTGGATGTTATGGATAATAATATCGAAGGAACCCTTCATACCATGAGTGAAGGACTACTTAGTACAGGTGTCACCAGCTTCTTGCCAACAACTTTGACTTCAACTTATGAGCAATTGCTTGCGGTAACAGAAAATATCGGTGCTCGTTATCGGGAAGCAAGTGGAGCAAAAATTCGTGGTATTTACTTTGAAGGGCCTTATTTCACAGAGAAATACAAGGGAGCTCAAAACCCTGCCTATATGAAAGATCCTCGTATGGATGAGTTTCGTGCTTGGCAAAAAGCAGCTAATGGCTTGCTTAATAAAATTGCTCTTGCGCCAGAGCGTGAAGGTGTAGAAGACTTTGTACGGACTATCACTGGAGAAGGTGTGACAGTTGCTCTTGGACATTCAAATGCGACATTTGATGAAGCCAAAAAAGCAGTCGATGCTGGAGCGAGCGTATGGGTACATGCCTACAATGGCATGCGTGGCTTGACTCACCGTGAACTCGGTATGGTGGGAGCTATGTATCAATTACCACACACCTATGCAGAGTTGATATGTGATGGTCATCACGTAGATCCCAAGGCCTGTGATATTTTGCTCAAGCAAAAGGGAACTGAAAATATCGCCCTTATCACAGACTGTATGACAGCTGGTGGATTGGAAGACGGTGACTATATGTTGGGAGAATTTCCAGTTGTCGTTGCAAATGGAACTGCACGCCTCAAATCGACAGGCAATTTGGCAGGTTCTATACTCAAACTCAAGGACGGTTTGAAGAATGTGGTCGAATGGGGTATTGCGAATCCACATGAAGCAGTCATGATGGCCAGCTTCAACCCAGCAAAATCTGTTCACATTGACGATGTCTGTGGCCAAATCCGCGAAGGATATGATGCAGACTTTATCGTATTAGATAAAGATTTGGAATTGGTAGCAACCTATCTAGATGGTGTGAAACGTTATCAAGCATAAGAGAGAAAGCAGGAGTTAGAGACTAGCTTCTGCTTTTTTATGCAGGGTACTTTACTGGTAAATAAAAAAGTTAAGAAAATCACAAAAAGACTTGAACAAACAAATGAAAAGGCTTACAATTATATTAAAAATAGTACAAATAAAAAACGGAGGATTGCTTTATGAAAGCCTATACTTATGTTAAACCAGGACTTGCTTCTTTTGTTGATGTAGACAAACCAGTTATTCGCAAGCCAACAGACGCTATTGTGCGTATCGTAAAAACCACTATTTGTGGAACAGACCTCCATATCATTAAAGGAGATGTTCCTGCTTGTCAAAGTGGTACCATTCTTGGTCACGAAGGGATTGGGATTGTTGAAGAAGTTGGAGAAGGAGTTTCTAACTTCAAAAAAGGCGACAAGGTTTTGATTTCTTGTGTTTGTGCCTGTGGCAAATGCTACTACTGTAAAAAAGGAATTTATGCCCATTGTGAAGACGAAGGAGGCTGGATTTTCGGTCACTTGATTGATGGTATGCAGGCTGAATATCTACGTGTCCCTCATGCAGATAACACTCTTTACCATACTCCAGAAGACTTGTCAGATGAAGCCTTGGTTATGTTATCAGACATTTTGCCTACTGGGTATGAAATTGGTGTCTTGAAAGGGAAAGTAGAACCTGGTTGTAGTGTAGCCATTATTGGTTCAGGTCCAGTTGGTTTAGCAGCTCTCTTAACAGCTCAGTTCTATTCACCAGCCAAATTGATTATGGTAGACTTAGACGATAACCGTTTGGAAACTGCCCTATCATTTGGTGCGACTCATAAGGTTAATTCTTCAGCCCCTGAAAAAGCCATTAAAGAAATTTATGATTTGACAGATGGACGTGGTGTGGATGTCGCTATCGAAGCTGTTGGTATTCCTACAACATTTGATTTCTGTCAAAAGATTATCGGTGTAGACGGAACAGTTGCCAACTGTGGTGTACATGGTAAACCAGTTGAATTCGATTTGGACAAACTTTGGATTCGCAACATCAATGTAACAACTGGTTTGGTATCTACAAATACTACTCCACAATTGTTGAAAGCTCTTGAAAGTCATAAGATTGAACCAGAAAAATTGGTAACTCACTATTTCAAACTAAGTGAAATTGAAAAAGCCTATGAAGTTTTCAGTAAAGCAGCAGACCACCATGCAATTAAGGTCATCATCGAAAACGACATTTCTGAAGCTTAGGAAACGAAAAATTTTTATCACATAAGCAAATAGAAATTCAGTCATTCATCAGATGGCTGGATTTTTTATCAAAAAATTAAGAAATGAGCATATTTCTTTCCTTGTTTAATGGAATTAGTTATAATATACGATACAAAGGAAATGAATGAATATGTATCGTGTTATAGAAATGTATGGAGATTTTGAACCTTGGTGGTTCTTAGAAGGTTGGGAAGAAGATATTGTAGCTAGTAAGAAATTTGATCAGTATTATGATGCTCTCAAATACTACAAAACTTGCTGGTTTAGATTGGAACAAGAATCCCCTCTTTATAAAAGTAGAAGTGATTTGATGACCATTTTTTGGGATCCAGAAGACCAACGCTGGTGTGATGAATGTGACGAGTATTTACAACAATACCATTCTTTGGCTCTTTTGCAGGACGAGCAGGTTATTCCAGATGAAAAACTACGCCCAGGCTATGAAAAACAAACAGGTAAGGAAAGGCATCGTTCTTGCCGTATGAAATTAAAATAGAGAAAAAGTAACTTTTTTAGAGTTGCTTTTTTTATTTTTCCAAATCTTTGCGAATAGTATAGGTGAGGAGGTAAGTATGGTTCAAGAAATTGCACAAGAAATCATTCGTTCAGCTCGGAAAAAAGGGGCGCAAGACATTTATTTTGTCCCTAAGTTAGATGCCTATGAGCTTCATATGAGGGTAGGAGACGATCGATGCAAGATTGGCTCTTATGATTTTGAAAAATTTGCGGCCGTTATCAGTCACTTTAAGTTTGTAGCGGGTATGAATGTTGGGGAGAAGAGACGTAGTCAACTTGGTTCCTGTGATTATGAATATGACCAGAAGATGGCATCTCTACGTCTATCTACTGTAGGCGATTATCGAGGGCATGAGAGTTTGGTGATTCGCTTGTTGCATGATGAGGAGCAGGACTTGCATTTTTGGTTTCAGGACATTGAAGAATTAGGTAAGCAGTACAGGCAACGTGGTCTCTATCTTTTTGCAGGTCCAGTCGGCAGTGGCAAGACGACCCTGATGCATGAATTGGCTAAATCTCTCTTTAAAGGACAGCAAGTCATGTCCATCGAAGATCCTGTCGAAATCAAGCAGGACGACATGCTCCAGTTGCAGTTGAATGAGGCGATTGGGCTTACCTATGAAAATCTGATTAAGCTTTCCCTACGGCATCGTCCTGATCTCTTGATTATCGGAGAAATTCGAGACAGCGAGACGGCGCGTGCAGTAGTCAGAGCCAGTTTGACAGGGGCGACAGTCTTTTCAACCATTCATGCCAAGAGTATTCGAGGTGTTTACGAGCGCCTGCTGGAGTTGGGTGTGAGTGAGGAGGAATTGGCAGTAGTTCTGCAAGGAGTCTGCTACCAGAGATTAATCGGGGGAGGAGGAATCGTTGACTTTGCAAACAAAAACTATCAAGAACACCAGTCAACTAGCTGGAATGAACAGATTGACCAGCTTCTTAAAGATGGACATATCACAAGTCTTCAGGCTGAAACGGAAAAAATTAGCTACAGCTAAGCAAAAAAATATCATCACTTTGTTTAACAATCTCTTTTCCAGCGGTTTTCATCTGGTGGAGACCATCTCCTTTTTAGATAGGAGTGCCTTGTTGGACAAGCAATGTGTGACCCAGATGTGCACAGGCTTGTCTCAAGGGAAATCATTTTCAGAAATAATGGACAGTTTGGGATTTTCAAGTGCCATTGTCACTCAGTTATCCCTAGCGGAAGTCCATGGAAATCTCCACCTGAGTTTGGGAAAGATAGAAGAGTATCTGGACAATCTGGCCAAGGTCAAGAAAAAATTAATTGAAGTAGCGACCTATCCCTTGATTTTGCTGGGTTTTCTTCTCTTAATCATGCTGGGGCTACGGAACTACCTACTACCACAACTGGATAGTAGCAATATTGCCACCCAAATTATCGGAAATCTGCCACAAATCTTTCTAGGAATGGTAGGGTTTGTTTCAGTAGGTGTCATTTTAGCACTCACTTTTTATAAAAGAAGTTCTAAGATGCGTGTCTTTTCTATCCTAGCACGCCTTCCCTTTCTTGGAATCTTTGTGCAGACCTATTTGACAGCCTATTATGCGCGTGAATGGGGTAATATGATTTCGCAGGGAATGGAACTGACGCAGATTTTTCAGATGATGCAGGAACAAGGTTCCCAGCTCTTTAAAGAAATAGGTCAAGACCTAGCTAAATCTCTACAAAATGGCCGCGAATTTTCTCAAACCATAGCAACCTATCCTTTCTTTAAGAAAGAGTTGAGTCTTATTATCGAGTATGGGGAAGTCAAGTCCAAGCTGGGTAGTGAGTTGGAAATCTATGCTGAAAAAACTTGGGAAGCCTTTTTTACCCGAGTTAACCGCACCATGAATTTGGTGCAGCCACTGGTTTTTATCTTTGTGGCACTGATTATCGTTTTACTTTATGCGGCAATGCTCATGCCCATGTATCAAAATATGGAGGTAAATTTTTAACATGAAAAAAATGATGACATTCTTGAAAAAAGCTAAGGTTAAAGCTTTCACTCTGGTAGAAATGTAGGTTACTAAAATTATCTATATTTTCCACTTGATAACAATGTCCTCAGCTGTTACCTGAACCTTGTTTATAAGCCCTCTAACAAGTACCTTCTGTTTCTCATAATCCATTGAAAACACTTTTTCAGCGTTTAGCAGTTTCCTCATATCAGCCTTTCTTTTGTTCTTCCTGAGTGCTGGATCGTTTTCCAGTTCAGTTTCAAGAGTCCCCCTCATGCTTATAAATTCGGCTGACTTACTCTGTAATTCTTCAAGGGTAATGCGGTCATCTATGTATAGATCGTTGAGTCTGCTTAGTTTCTTTGATAGCTCCTCTATTTGTCTCTTGTAGCTCTCGCGGTCTATGGTCTCAGCATTGTCTCCTGAAAATATTTTGTCCAGGTAATCAGCGTTATCTTGTAGTTTGCTTATTTCTTCTAGCACATAGGCCTCTAGCTTGTCTTTGTAGTAAAATCCTGAGTCACACTTTTTATTGTCGTTGTAGGTAGTAACGCCTCTCAGCGTTCGTGGGTGTCTTTGATGGCATTCATATTTTTTTAACCTGCTTCCATCTTTCCTCTTTACGCCTAACATAATTTTTAAAGGAGCACCACAATATCCACATTGGGCGATACCGGATAGAATGTACTTAGCCTGGAATGGTCTAGGATTGACATTCTCTGCCGCTGTCCTTTGTCTGATTTTTAGCTCAGATTGAGTCTTATCGTATTCCTCTTTTGAAATAATCGGCTCATGATTACCTGGATAAATTTCTCCCTTATACTGATTGAAACCACAATAGACAGGGTTATCTAGTATGGTCCTGACCGCCCGATAACTCCAAGGCACATGTTTTGGGTATTTCTCATTTAGATCATCCCTCAGCTTAGTAATGGATCTCCCTCTTAGATAACTTTCAAAGATAAACTTAACAGCCAGAGCCTGAGCTGGATTGATAGTAATTGTTCCAGTGTCTCTATGATAGTCATATCCATAGGACGTCTTAGCCCACATCATGGATTTACCAGCCTTTGCCCGTCCTATTTTCCCAAGTTGCATGCGTTCCTTGATTTGCTCCCTTTCTAGCTGAGCAAACACAGAGAGTAGCCCAATCATAGCCTTACCAAAAGGAGTAGAGGTGTCAAAATTCTCCTGTAGGCTCAGAAAGGCTATATTATTCTTTATGAAAATATCCTCAATTAAGTAAAGCGTGTCTTTTTGACTACGGCTAAGACGGTCCAGCTTATAGACTAGAACTGTGTCAAATTTTCTTTTTTTAGCGTCTTTGATAAGTCCCTCGAGTGCTGGTCTGTCAGTATTGGATCCTGAGAAACCTCCATCAGTATATACTTTGTAGACGCTCCAGTCTTTAATGTCGCAGTAGCTAGAGAGCTTAGCTTTTTGCTCATCGATTGAGTAGCCCTCTTCTGCCTGAGATGTGGTAGACACCCTGACGTATATAGCTACTTTATTTGTTGTTATCATAGTAGTACCTCTTTCAAAATTTCCTAAAAAATGATAAAATGGGTACAAGAAAACATCTCAAAAGGCAATATCTTTTGAAAAGTTTTTCTTGTCGCTAGCCTCACGCTCTCGGTCGCCAAACTTCTGAGCGTGGGGCTTTTTTGTTTTTATTGTAAAAGTCGTTGTTTCTGTACTGTAAATTCTTCCTGTGTCAGAACACCAGCGTCTAGTAGTTCTTTTAGTTTCATTAGCTCATCAGCAACAGATATACTTGATATGGTTTGCTCAATTTGTGGAGCCTCTGCAACTTGTTCAACTGGTACTGTTTGACTGAGGTTTTCAGCTAGGATACTACGTAACTTAACCTCTAGTTCAGCATTGTAAGGCACGTTTAGAACTGTTTTGAAAGGATCATCTCTAGTCAGTACAATAGTTCTAGTTACTTGTTGACTAGTTACAGCCTCGCTCTCCCCTGTGGATTGTTTCTTAGCTGTCAACGCACCCGCCAAAGTTCCAACTCCTGGCATGAGGATAGTACCCACGGCTGCTCTAGTCATAACGCCCTTACGCTTTTCTTTACCCTTTGATTTTGTAGAAGTAACCTCTTTGACGGACTCAAAGACCTGTATGTCTTTTATTGTGTCGTACTTAACAATGGTACTCAATCCCATTGAACCAAGAGAGATGACTCTTAAGTTATCATCCCACTTGGCACACATGAAAATCTTGCCTGTAGGTTTCATAGCCTCAGCTAATTGTTTCATTTCTTCCTTGTATTGGCGTTTAGCCTCTTTCATTTCTGCACTATCAAAAATTCCCATTATCCTATACCTCTCTAATTTTTCTTATAAATATCTACGACCTCTCCGATTGTTCGGATGTCGTCGTTTTCTGACAAGTGGATTTCTTCGTATCCACTATTTAAACTTTGTAAGTACCAAGAACCATCATAATCTCTTTTAAGCTTTTTGACGAAGTTCTTGCCGTTCACTTGAAAAATGCCGATTGAGTTGATATCCACTTGACTAGTGACCTTGATAAATAGCAGATCATTATCTTCTATGAGTGGTTCCATTGAGTCGCCTGCCACCTTAGCTATCGTGTCGTATTCATCTGGCACATCTTCAGCTCTGAGTTTTACTTCCATGTGTAGATTGTCTTCCTGAAACGTTCCATGTCCTGCTGCAACCAAGCCCTCAACGTAGTCAATGATATAATCTTCATTGCTTACCTTTTCGAAGATAGAAGCAACCTTAGAATTTTCCTGCTCATCAAGTTGGGCATTGGCAAAGTCGAGGACCTTCTCTTGTCTAGGTTCTTCTAGTTGGTTGTAGATGGTTAGGATTTCAGGTTTTTCAGTTTCCGGTTTATGAAAATCAACTCCATCAGCCAATGTTTCAGGGCGAATCCCAAGCGCTGAGCAGATTTTAAAAATATTATCAACGTTGGATTTTAAAATTCCTCTGTTGAGAATGGAATTTATGGTAGAAGCTGGCATATTGACTTTTAATGCCATCTGCCGAACACTCCCGTATTTCAGCTCTATGAGTTCTCTTAATTCCTGTTCTGTCATAGTTATTTCTCCTTTTTTTTATTATAACACACGAAATTTCGTTTGTAAAGAAAAATAAAATTAAAAAATTGCTACTTTTTCGTTGACAGTGAACGAAAAAAAGTTTATTATATAATCAAGCTCATCAAAGAGCTTTAATTTAAACATAAATGAACGATATTTCGTTTAGAAAGGAGTTGCGTATGTTGAATATTGACGAGGCACGAAAGGAAAAAGGCATCTCTATTGTAGATATCGCTGACTATCTTTGTGTAAGATCACAAACTGTTAGCGACAAACTAAAAGGGAAGTACCCTTTCACTTTTCAAGAAGCTATGTTGGTTCAGGAGAAATTCTTTCCAGAGTACGAGCTAAAATACCTTTTCACTCCAGCAGGTGACACTGCTTAATTTTTTCACTTAGTGAACGAAAATTCGTTCATAATTGATTCGATGAAATGAAAGGAGAAAGAATGATTGAAAATAAGCGAGGTAAAGAACAACGCTTTCTATCAGTTTCCGCAGTGGTTGTTGGATGAAGAATACAAGAATTTGAGTTTAAGAGCAAAAGTAATGTATATGCTGATTTTTGATAGACGAACGCTATCTATTCAAAATAAATGGCATGACAAAAATGGAGATGTGTTTGTTTACTTTACGAATCAGCAGTTCATGGGTTCGCTTAATTGCAATGAAAAAACAGTAATTAAGGCAAAAAAAGAATTGCAAGACTTTGGCTTGATAAAAGAAGAAAGGCAAGGAGTTAACAAACCTAATCGTCTATATATTTCTGGAACTGTAAAAAATACAGGTCAAGAACTGCAAAAATTACAGTCTGGAACTGTAAAAAATACAGGTCAAGAACTGCAAAAATTACAGTCAATCAAGACTGATAATATCAATACTAATTTATCAAGACTGAGTGAACCAGAGGGTGCTGGTGCTAACTATATAGATAGTATAGAGGACGCCCCGGCAGAAAACGACTTAGGTATTGTTCACGATTGGATTTTTTCAGAGTTTGGAAGATACCCAACACCGTTTGAAATTGAGGATTTGAAATACTTCTTGCAAGACCATAGTAAAGAGGTTATCAAGTTAGCCATCAAGGAATGTGTGGGCAATGGTAAGCCTTGTTTCAAATATCTCAGTAGCATTTTGAGGGATTGGAAGCAGAAGGGGCTAGTAACTGTTGAGTTGGTAGAAAATAGGCAGAAGCCCGCTCGGTCAAGTGCTAAGTCAAACGGTCGCTTGAGGTTGTCAGATGATGGATTTGATCCACGACTTGGATTTTAGGGGGTGCGCATGCAAGTAGTATCAAGCAAAGAATTGCAAGAAAGAGCCTTGCAGGTTGAGACGTTGAAGCAACAATGCCCAAAACACGAAGGGGTCTATATGTGGCGGTCGGTCAACCCTTGCACTCGTAACACGCTGAACTATTGTCCTGAATGTGTTCAAGAAACCATCAACCAGAACGCAAGCGAACAGTTAGCTATTGCTGAAGCTCAAATCAGAGATACGAGATCATATTCTCTCTTTATGAAAGAGAGCATCATCCCAAACGATTTAAAAAATGCGACTGTTGGAAATTTTGAAATCCATACAAATCAGGACGCTGAAGCAGTCAATTTCGCTAAGCGAGTCACGGCTGACTATGTGAAAGAGCGCTACGAAGGGAATACGATTATCTCTGGACCGCCTGGAGTTGGCAAGAGTCATCTGGCAGTTGGAATAGCTAAGACCTTAAACGAGAGCTTTCAAATGCTCCAAGTCCGCAAATCGGTAGTCTATATGCCATCCATGGAGTTGTTCTCTCGAATGCAAGAGGCTTTTCAATACAAGGACTCTAAGTGGGAACAACGCTCAGTCGTGAAATTCCTGCAAAACGTTGACTTCTTGATTTTGGACGACCTAGGCAAAGAGTCAAGTGTTGGGAACGAAATCAGACAAGGCAATAACTGGATGCAGAAAGTCCTGTATCAAATACTTGAAAACAGGACGAATACAATTATCACAACTAATTTTGAAGGTAAGCACCTCAAAGAACTTTACGAGCAAAGTCTCGTTGACAGAATAACGAAAGGAAATATGAAGACGAATGCTTTTAAGTTCAGCAAAGACACAGCTTCGAGACGCTCCTTGTCAGCAACTGACTACTGAGGAACGCAAGCAGGCTATTGAACAGTTTGAAAGCCAATTTTACGGACTATCAACCTTGCTTAAAGAGAGGTTGCTGATTACGACAGACGAACGGTTCACTAATAAGATGAACGAGCTGACGTATTATGCGACGAATGGAAGTGTATATACGACATAAAATAAAAAAAGCACCTGACGGCAATCAGGCGCTCAACAAAATTATTCAAGGAAATTATAACATGAAGAGAAAAAAAGAGCAATGGAAACCAAGAATTATAAACATCATGGCAGATGGTTCTCAAGTTGATGATTTGACAGGATATGTCATCCCTGCTGGTCATTCGTACTATGACATCATTCTAGGAATGAACAAGCAATCTAACGAGGAGGGTGTAGCTTAATGAAATTACTTACTAAGTTAAAACTCAGACTCGAAGGTGCTATTAAATCAATCAACCTTGACTGGCGAGAGGTAGCGTTAGAGCTTATGAATGATCTTATCAAAGAACAGCAAAGCCACTTTGCCAGCAAGCAAGAAATCTATGACCTGAAACAACAATTGGCAATCTACAAAGAAAAAGAACAAATCGAAAAAGGAGAACAATATGTTTAAAGCAATTCGTACAATCAAGAAAATAAAACAACTTCAGAAAGCAATGCACGATGCAAGCGTAGCATTTCTGCTTATGCAAGATCTCGGTTTGGTTCCTGATAGCGAAAAAAGCAGAGCCAAAGCTAAATCGTTTCATGATATGAGTCACATGCTCAAGGATATCCTAGACGGCAAGTCAGTAGACGAAGCTATGACAAGACTGGAAATCACAGTTGAAACCAACGAAGATAAAGAAGTGGAGCAGGAAGATGACTAGAATTGAACTTGAAAACCGTGTATGGCTTTTGGCCAACCATGAAGAAAAAAACGAATTGCTGGATCTTGGGCTAACGTCCAAGGCCAGATATGTGAAACGAGTGCTTGAACTTGGGAAGGTGTATGCGCATGTTTGATTATGACAGAGATATAATGCAACCGCCTGAAGAACGAGAAGAACTTGACCCAAGCCAGTACATCTATGTTGGATGTGGGCAGTATCGATATGTGGGTGATGAAATATGATTCAGGAGCTACACAAAGAAATCGACAACTGGCGAGCTGAATATATGCATCTCGGCCGAGAGATGGGGCATATTATCAATGAACAACAAGATATAATCTTGAAACTACAAAACGAAAATAGACGTATAAAACGTGAAAATTGGAACCTGAAGAAGACGAAAGGAAGAAGAAAATGAGTTACGAACAAATATCAGAATCAACATACTATCAAAATATGAGCTATTGAAATCAAGTTGCACAAAATTATAGAGCGTTAGGTGGTCTAGGAATTTGTGACGATGAAACAGGCGAAGAGCTTTATACAATTTAAGGAGAAGAAAATGACTAATAATCAATTAGCAACACAGACAAAACGTGACATCACGACTGACCCAAGTTTATTGACCGGGGCAGACATCAAAAAGTATTTTGACCCACAAAACCTACTGACTGAAAAACAAGTAGGTCAGGCTCTAGCCTTGTGTAAAGGTCGCAATCTTAACCCATTTGCTAACGAGGTCTACATTGTAGCCTATCAAAATAATAGCGGCACAGAGTTCAGCTTGATTGTCTCTAAAGAGGCATTTATGAAACGTGCTGAACGTTGTGAGGGATATGATGGTTTTGAGGCTGGAATTACTGTCATGAGAAATGGCGAAATGATAGAGATTGAGGGCTCTCTTAAATTACCTGAGGACATTCTAATAGGTGGTTGGGCCGTTGTCTATCGTAAAGACCGTTCACACAGATATAAGGTCACAGTTGACTTTAATGAGTATGTCAAAACAGACAGAAATGGCAATCCACGGAGCACTTGGAAATCAATGCCAGCCACTATGATCAGAAAAACAGCTCTAGTACAGACTCTTAGAGAGGCCTTTCCTGATGAACTCGGAAACATGTATACAGACATTGATGGCGGAGATACATTTGACACAATCAAAGATGTCACACCTCAAGAGAACCGTGAGGATGTAATTGCACGCAAGATGGCCGAGATTGAGCAATTCAACAAAGAGCAAGAGGCAAATCATGCAGATCCCGAACCTGCTCAAACCGAGGAGGCAATCCAGGGCGAATTGCTAGACGGTGAACTAGAATACTAGGAGGGAAACATGCAAGAATTACAAGTTATTGATGATAAGAAAATCAATAAAATCTATGAAATGATTACAACGGATGAGCTTACTAGAGAGTCTTTTGAAAAAGACCTCATAGAGGCTACTGAAAAGTACAAGGACTATATTCCTACAGCTAGTACTCTCAAAGATGACAAGGCAAAGCGAGCTGAATTTAATAAGCTAATTGAGTCTAAAAATCGTATCCGTATCGACACTAAAAACTTGCTATCAGAGACGGCTAACACATGGGATAGTTATGCAAAGTCAATTATTGAACCATTTGCAACCGTAGTTAGTGAATTTGATAAAGGTATCAAGGAAATTGAAGAACATCAAAGACAACTAAAAATAGATACGGTTAAGAGTTACATAGCCAACAAATCAGCTGAGTACATGCTAGATCCTCGTCTCTTTGATGAAAAGGCCCTTGATTATGTCAAGGCTGGCGATTTCATGGCAGACGGCGTGACGCTTAAAAAAGCCACTATGAAGTCACTTGATGACATGGTCACATTTGAGTTTCAGAAACAGCAAGAATTTGAAAAGGCTAAGTCAGCTATTTCAGGGTTATGTGCTGAGTATGGCATGACTGACTCACCTTACATCCGACAGCTGAAAGACTTGACGCTTGCTGAGGTTTTTGAACAAATCAAAGCTGACTATGAATTTGAAAAGCAAAAGGAAGAACTCAGACAAGCTCTAGAACGAGCAGAGCAATCTAATCAGGAACTTTTAGCAACTCAACAGACTAAACAGCAAGAACAGGCTCCAAAATCAACGGAAACCCCAAAATTTGACCCAGAGTCAGGCGAAATCTTGGACGGTGGGCAAATCCCTCAAAATGAGCCCAACGCTCTCAGAGGGGCTGAAAACGACCTGAAACGATATAGCCAAAAAATGACTTTGGAAGTGTATTTTGTAGACACAGCCGAAAAAGACCGTTTCAAGGCTGGTCTAAGTCAACTCGGATTTGATTTTAAAAAGAACTATCAAGTCAGCGGTTATCAACGTATTGAGCCATTGACTCAGGCTGAACTCAATGAGCATTGTGGGTGGTAAGTATGAGTAAACAAGTAAAAGATATACTAGAAACTCATGACACAGGCTGCCCACATGGTATTACATTCGCTATACATCAAAACAAAGAGGAATGTATTGCGTTATTTGGCAGGTCTGGATGGCCTGGTCTCAAACCTCGATTTATTCGTTGGAATGAAAGTGTTGAAAACCAAACAACATACAAAACTGAGGAATCCTTACTTAATGCCTATGTTTGTGATGTTAAAAAAACATCGGAAGATTTTATCATAATTGAATTGTTGCCATTTTAGGAGATGAAACTGTGGAAATTAGAAAAGTATCTGACAGCGTATCCATCTACTCAGACGGCAAGAGATTGCAGGTTATCCACAACCTAGGGGATGAGTTCATCTTAGATTTTGAAATTAAAAATCACAAAATCATAAATATTGACGACCTGAGCCCTCGCATTGTGAGTGAGATTACTCCAGTTTTTAAAGTGAGCGGGTACTGCTCACGACGTGGAGAAGACACCCAACGCTTAAAATGGGCTATCCGTCAATTTGAGGACTTTGATGAGTACCTAAACGCCCATCACAGCGAACTGGTAGAGTGGTGGCACAATCCAGGAGGGGAATATGATTAAAACAGTATTTTTATCATCCGACTACCCATCTGACGAGGCGATTGATGATCAAATAAATAGCTGGCTTGCCGAAAATCCAGGCATTAAGTTGATTGACATCAAATTTCAATCAAATGTGTCTGCTGTCGCTGACAGTGGAGTCAGTGCTGAATATCGGCATACATCCGCATTGATTATTTACAAAGTTCCCTCAGAGAACAATATAAGCAGTATCAATTCAAATGGTTTAGGTTTCATAATCAACTGCGAGAAATGTGGTAGCTTATCAATAATCAAGGCAAAAGATGTAGGCCAAAATGTATGTTATGAATGCAAAGGAGAACAAGAATGATTGATTTTATTAAAGATGCTGGCATGGCACTGGTTTGGATATTGCTGGGATATTTTATCGGAGAAAGCAACGCCAGAAAAGATAAAAAATAACCAAACCCAACTATTTCCATTTTGGAAACAACTCAAAAACCAACAAGCCGTGCATTCTTGTAAAACTGCGAACTAGAAAACGTCAGTAAGGGTCGTGTGACCTTGGACGAGCGACTGCCCGTATTTAGCCAATTCTCACAAAGGCAGTCGCATTTTTTTGGAGAAAAATAAATGCTAAACAAAATCGATATACCAGGGACAGATATCACACTTGAAATCGTGGACAAGACCATCACGATCACCAATAAAATTGAATATGATATGCAGATGCATTTCAGAAATACGGACGCAGATGCTTCTCTCGATACAAGTGGCGACGTGTTTGAGCCTCTCTACTGGTTAGATATTAAGGCGACACCGAAAATGCCGACAGAGTATCATACGAGCCTTGGAATCAAGAGAGAAAAGCGCCACTTGGCCGAACTTCAGAAGTTCTTTGAGTTTATTGAGAGTAATAAACGAAACCTATTTGATCTCTGTGGATTCAAGGGAGAGCTACAATGAAATCTCTGACATTATCGTTGGACATTTCAACTACTGCGACAGGCTGGGCCGTATTTCACGGCTCTGACCTTGTCCAGAGTGGTGTCTTAAAGCATAAAAGCAAATCGTTCTTTGAACGTGGGCGGTTCATGGCTAGTGAATTGCGAGCGATTCAATCGAGAGCGCTCCAGAAGTACGACTGCCATTTTGAATCGATTGTGGTCGAGAAGAACTCAGTCATGGGGCCAAATCAGCAGTCTATGATTAGTATTGGAATTGTGACAGGTATCATTCTTGGCCGGTTGATTGCTGACAATGTGTACTTCGTGAACGTGTCAACTTGGCGCAAGTATTGGCAGTTTAGCTACAAGGACCGAAGTAAAAAGTCAATGAAGCTACAGGCTGTTGCTAAGGTTGCGGATAAATTCGACCTTAACGTTAAAGACGATGAAGCTGACGCTATCCTGATTGGTTCATATTTTGTAAACCATGGCCAAGAATTTGGAAATCTGGAAATCCACAAGGTTAGTTGAGGAGTTGGAAGATGAAACTTAATGAATTGATTGAGAAACTTGAAAATTTGTCTGGATATGGTTCAAGAGATTACATCGAAAGAAACGAAATCTTAAATCTAGTGGAACAACTAGACGAACCGCAACCAGTCAAAGTTCCGCAGTGTGTGGCAGATGTGATTGAAGGAGCAAGAGAAAAAAGCCCAGAACTAGAAGATGCGCTTCATTATACTTGGGGCAACGGAACTAAGGAATTCACAGAATGGTATCAAAAGAAATCCAACAGAGATCTCTTCGCCCGTGCATGGCTGGACGGCTACGAGGTCGAGGAAGAGAAGAGGTACTATGTAAGGTTTAAATGGATTGAATCAGCATATAGTTACTTAACCTTTATTAAACGCTTTGACGCTTGGACGTTAGCGGATATAAAACTAGATAAAAAATTTCGTTCAGAACACACCCGCAAACAACTAGAAGAAGCTGGATTCGGCTGGGTGTTCGATTGCCCAGGGATTGAGATTGAGGAGGTGGACTTATGTCATTAAACAAATCAAGAAGACGAATAATGATTAAAAGTTGTTACAAAGAAAAGAAAATATTCAAAATATCTTTTCGCAACCATTTTGGAAAACAATTTTTAAATTGTTACTCAAAAGATAAAATCATAAATTACTCAGATACAGAAGACACAGATGGTCCGCTTATTGTTTTTGAAAGGAATATACCTAAAAAAATTGAGCGTAAAATGCACAAATACAATCTATGGTTGAATATAGCTTTCAAAAAAGGGGTGGAGTGATGGAAGAAGTTATTATGGCTACGTTGCCTAACAAAGAATTGAACAGATTGATAAAAATTGAATTGACGGTCCAAACAATGATTGACCGTGGACTTATTAACGAAGAGCAGTTTAATGAAATTATGGATGAAGAAGAGTAAGGAGGTCACAGATTGAAAAGATTCATAGCTATCTGGATTCTGCTATCTGCTGGATTAAACATCTGGCAGATGGACAGGATTCGAGATTTAGAAGAAAAGAAGCCAATGATTGTCTATAAAGCTGATAATCAAGGCGCTGAGATATTCGGCAAAGTCGTCGAGAAAGGACGACACGGGAAGCTATACACGCTTACGATACGTGACTACGGTGTATTCGTGGTTACGAAGGACGTGTATGAGAAAGTGAAAGTTGGGGATGAGGTGATGTTGTGAAATTATTTCTTCACGAAGATTGTATGGACGTCATGAAAAGATATCCTGACAACTATTTTGATTTAGCTATTGTAGATCCTCCATATTTTTCCGGGCCAGAAAAAAGAAAATACTATGGTCGAAAAGTCAGCCCAATAGGTGTAAGCAGGCTGTATGGCGAAACATCAGAGTGGCAAATTCCAAATAGAGATTATTTTGATGAGTTATTTAGAGTTTCAAAAAATCAAATCATTTGGGGAGTGAACTACTTCGACTATTCTTTTGGTTCTGGCCGTATCGTTTGGGACAAAGTTAATGGTCATTCAAGTTTTTCAGATTGTGAGATAGCATACTGCAGCTTACATGATAGTACACGACTGTTTCGCTATATGTGGAATGGTATGATGCAAGGCAAGTCAATATCTGAAGGTCATATACAACAAGGAAATAAGACCTTGAATGAGGTTAGAATCCATCCGACACAAAAACCGATAAATCTTTATCTTTGGTTACTTCAAACTTACGCAAAAGACGGAGACAAGATTCTTGATACTCATGTTGGTTCAGCAAGTAGCTTGATTGCTTGCCAAGAATTAGGTTTTGAGTATGTAGGTTGCGAGTTAGATAGAGACATCTTTAATCTTGCTAAACAGAGACTCAATGATTATGAAAAACAAATAAAATTATTTTAAAAAGGAATAGGAGGATTTGGTATGATACCGAAATATAGAGTGTGGGATAAAACGCGAAACGAAATGAATTACAAAGTCATGGTAGGTAATTGTGATCTAAGTGATGGAAACTGGACTTGTCCTATTATTTGGATTGAAGAAAGAAAAAAATGGTTACATTTTGATGATGATTATGAATGTATCATGCAATCAACAGGATTGGTTGACAAGAACGGCAAGGAAATCTTTGAGGGGGATATCCTTGATTACAAAGGCAGAAAAGCGCTTGTAAGATGGCATGGATCTTATGCAAGTTTTATTTACAGATTTGTAGATGAACCACACAAACGAAATGCAGAATGGAAACCTCTTTATTTAGCTTACATGAAATGTGAAATCATCGGCAACGTCTACGAGAACCCAGAGCTTTTGGAGGATAAGAAATGAGACCAAAAAAATATCCGTATTTAGGAAAACTAAAACAAGAAAGGCGTGCTGATGTAAAAACTCCTGCTTTAGTCATTTTTCCTAACGTTTCTTTTAGAAAAGAACTACTCAAACACATCTACACAATCACTAAAAATCATGATAATTCTACAATCATTTATTTCAGAATCCCCAAAATGTTTGGAGCATACGAGGAGCAAAAAGCTAAAGTAAATCTTAGTTATGAGGGAACTCTCAAAATACTCAATAACCTCTAAAACAAAAAAGCCAAGACACTCTCTGCCTCAGCTATAATCTCAATAATATTATTATATCACAAAGGAGATAGAGAGTGAACAAGGCTAAAGAGCTATTGAAAGAATTACAAGACCTTGATATGGACATTCAAAGCCGTATAGATGAAATCAATGAGCTTGAGGCAGGTTTGCTCTCAAGTCCTAAGTGGTCAGATGTCAAAGTCAAAGGTGGTCAAACTAGAAAAGTTGATGATGTCTATACTCAGCTGGTAGTGATGAAAGAGGCTATAGAGCAGGATACTAAAGAGGTTATTAACAGAAAACTTGAATTAGGTCGAATGATCAACAGGCTTAAAAATCCAAAAAGTAGGTCCGTCCTTAGAATGACTTACATTACTAAGACTTACATTGAGGATATTTGCGACAATTTGAGAATTAGTAAGGCAACTTATTACAGATTACGCAAACAGGCTGAGTCTGAACTAGAGGAGACAATCATAGACAAAGTGAACTAAAGTGAATGCGCATGAAGTCTAAAATCTGTTAGAATGGTAGTGTCAAGAATTGAAAAGAGAGGGTTCGAGTCCCTCCCTCTATTTCGTTCATTGACGTCTCCTTTATACTTTATTATATTTTTCCGAGGTTTCGGCCTCGTTTTGGCGGTGACAGGTAAGTGGTTTCTCTCCTATGTTTCCTTCGGTTCGATTCCGGGCATCGCCTTTTGAGTGTTTGTGTCCCAGAATGGGGTAGGCAGTAGGCTTAGCATTCATATATCACTCATTAACTTAAAAATGGTTGCAGCAGCGACCAAACCTCGCATGGTTGCGTAGCTACTTATATCCTAGGTAAGTTATAAGCTAGAGGGTTTGATTCCCTCAGAGGTTTTAAATGGCTACAAAAAATAAAAAAAGGAAAACTTTCAAATTGATTACTAGTTAACACGCAAGTCTGTAGTCTGCTTGCAGGAAGGTCGCACATCGTGTGGCTTTTTTTGATTTACAAAATAAACAAATCAGGGAGGAGGGCATGGAAAAAAGCGAACTAGCACGCAACGACTATGAGGCAGGAATGAAGTACAAAGACATTGCTACTAAGCATGATGTCTCAATCAACACAGTCAAATCATGGCAACGTAGGCATAATTGGACTCGTATAAAAAAGGGTGCACCCAAAAATCCAAGAGGTGCACCCAAAGGGAATAAGAACGCAGTTGGTCATGGAGCGCCTAAAGGCTCGCAAAACGCCCTCAAACATGGACTGTTTGCTAAGTATCTCCCTCAAGAGGTATATGAGATAGCGCAAGAGCTTTCAGAAAAACAGCCTATTGACATCCTTTGGGAAAATATCACGCTGACCTATGCCAATCTTTTGCATGCTCAGCGCATTCTTTACGTTCAGGATGTTGAGGATACTACAAGTGTACTTATAGCTAGCACGGCAAAAGGCGGAGCAAGCTATGAAATTCATACAGCATGGGATAAGCAAGGCAAGGCTCTAGCTGCAATGGCAAGGGCTCAGTCAGAGCTTAAGAGTATGATTAAAACCTATGACGATCTTACACGCTCTCCTCTTGTTACTGAGGAGCAGCGCTTGAGGATTGACAATCTCAAAGCTCAGCTAGGCTCTAACGATGAGGATGACACAGTGATTACTGGATTTACATTTGATAGGAGTGAGTATAATGGCAATACTGAACCTAGCGAAACTGATTAACCCAGTATTTGATGAAGTCCTCTACACACTCAAGAGCCATATAGTGCTCAAGGGTGGCCGTGCCTCTACTAAGTCATCGGTGGTCTCTATTGACCTTGTAAATGACTTTATCAATGATCCCAACGGTAATGTGGTGGTCTTGCGAAAAGTAGGCAAGTACTTGAGAATGTCAGTGTATGAGCAGATAAGATGGGCCATCTATGAGATGGGGCTTGCTAATCAGTTCAAATTTGGGAAATCTCCCTTACAGATCACACATAAGAAGACAGGCACAGCATTTTATTTCTACGGCGTAGACGATCCAATGAAATTAAAATCCCAGAAGATAGCTAAGGGCTATGTAATGTCGGTTTGGTTCGAGGAATTGGCTGAGTTTGCAGGCCGTGAAGACATTGATATAGTTGAGGATACTTTCATCCGTCAAGAGCTACCGAATGGCAAAGAGGTCAAGGTCTATTTCACATACAACCCTCCAAGAAATCCCTATGACTGGATAAATGAGTGGGTGGCAGAGAAAGCTAGTGACCCAACTTACATGATACATCACAGCACCTACCTTGATGACAAGCTAGGTTTTTTGTCTAAGCAAATGAAAGACAAGATAGAACGCTATAAGGAGACGGACCCTGACTACTATCGTTGGATGTATTTGGGTGAGGTAATCGGTTTAGGTAATCATGTTTATAACATGAGCTATTTTAAACCACTAGAAAGCCTCCCAGACAACGACAAAGTGATAGGTATATCATTTGCTCTGGATACAGGACACCAGCAATCAGCAACAGCCTGTGGAGCTTATGGGCTCACTGCCAAGGGTAATGTTATCTTGCTTGATACGTTCTACTATAGCCCAGCTGGCAAGACCATCAAAAAGGCACCTAGTGAGCTCTCTGTGATGATCCACGACTTTATAGACAAGGTCATGAAGACCTACAGAGTACCAAAGCTCAAGATGACCATTGATAGTGCTGAGGGGGCTTTGCGTAACCAGTATTTCAAAGACTATGGTGAGCGCTGGCACCCAGTAGCCAAAAAGAAAAATCAGACTATGATTGATATGGTTATCAGTCTACTAGCTGAGGGGCGTTTCTACTACCTTGACATCCCTAATAATAAGGTTTTCGTTGAGGAGCATAAGATGTACCGCTATGATGACAAGTCACTCAATACTGATGATCCAAAAGTCATCAAGGAGGACGACCACACAGTGGACGAGTTCAAGTATTTTGTCCTAGACAATGCTAGAGAGCTAAGACTAAAAGCCTAAAGGAGCTAACAATGGGAATAGTACAGACTATCAAGAATTTTTTCACAAGGAGCAAGTATGTGATGACAACACAGAACTTAACGAATATCATTGATCACCCTAAAATAGCAGTGTCATCCACAGAGTATGACCGAATAAGGGAAAATCTCAAGTATTATGCAGGACATTATCCACAAATTGAGTACACTGACAGCAACGGCAATCCTCAAAAACGAGCTTTCAACCATCTGCCTATTGGACGTACAGCAGCCAAGAAGATTGCAAGCCTAGTGTTTAATGAGCAGGCTGAAATCAAGCTAGACGACAAAGACGCCAATAAGTTTATTCAGAAACAGCTACAAGATGACAGGTTTGTCAAAAATTTTGAGCGTTACCTGGAGAGTGGCTTGGCACTTGGCGGATTGGCTATGAGGCCATACGTCGATAGAGACAAGGTAAGGGTCTCTTTCATTCAGGCGCCTGTCTTTTTGCCTTTGCAATCAAACACACAGGACGTTTCTAGCGCCGCTATCATCACTAAGACAATCAAGTCAGAGGGTAACAAGCAGAAGTTTTACACGCTGATTGAGTTGCATGAGTGGGGCAAAGATGATAAATATACAGTCACTAACGAGCTCTACAAGTCTGATAATCAGAACGTGGTAGGCGCTAGGGTTCCTCTATCAGACCTCTATGAGGATCTTGAAGAAGTAGTAGACTTGAATGGCTTGAGTCGCCCACTCTTTACTTATCTGAAAACTCCAGGCATGAACAACAAAGATATTAACTCAGCCCTTGGCTTGTCTATTTTTGATAATGCCAAGACTACAATGGACTTTCTTAATACGACCTATGACGAGTTTATGTGGGAGATTAAGATGGGTCAGCGCAGAGTGGCCGTCCCTAGTCAAATGATCAAAGTTGAGTACAATCAGGAGGGCGAGAATGTCACAGTCAAGCGTGAGTTTGAGGCTGGACGTAACGTCTATGAACAGATTGACTCAGGAGATATGGACAAGGGGGTAGGTATTACTGACCTTACAACACCTATCCGATCTGATGACTATATCAAGGCTATCAATAAAATCCTGGCGATTTTTGAAATGCAGATAGGAGTATCTTCTGGAACCTTTACATTTGACGGTAAGAGCTTGAAGACAGCTACTGAGGTTGTCAGCGAGAACTCAGACACATACCAGATGAGAAACAGCATTGTCAGTTTAGTAGAGCAGTCACTGAAAGAGCTAATTATCTCAATGTTAGAGTTAGGAAAGGCCTACGGACTCTACAAGGGGAATATCCCTGATATGGAGAAAATCAGTATTAACCTTGATGATGGAGTCTTTACAGACCGAAATGCTGAGCTTGACTACTGGGTTAAGGTTGTAAATGCAGGTTTTGCTACGGATGTCATGGCTATTGAAAAGGTGCTCAATGTTACTCCTGAAAAAGCTAAACAAATCAAAGCTGAAATCAGTGGCAATGCTATTGATGATGCAAGTGGAGAGCGTAGCTCTGATGATGTAGCAATTTACGGGGAGTGATTAAATGTCAAAGAAAAGACCACCGATACAGTTCAATGACGAGCAACTGCTGCTTCAAGCGAGTAATGTCGCAGATATTTATCATCAGTTAGCCTTGGACTTGTTTGACAATGTGGTCGAACGTGTGACAGAACGTGGCACGGTCTATCTCGATAAGCAACCATACATCTGGCAACTCGAAAAAATGCAACAGATGCACATGTTGAACGAGGAAAATTTGAAGCTAATTTCTAAATACTCTGGAGTCGCTGAAGAACAGCTACGCTACATTGTCGAGAATGAAGGCTTGAAGCTCTATACTGACACCAAACAGCAACTTTTAGAAGATTTAGACCGTGGATCTGCAGGAAACAGCAATCACATTCAAGAAATCCTTGCAGATTATGCAAATCAAGCAGTCGGAGATATTCACAACTTAATCAATACTACTTTGCCAATGTCTGTAATTGGAGCATATAAAGGCATTGTGGAACAATCTGTCGCTAGAGTGGTTACAGGTCTTTCAACTGCTGACAAGGCTATTTCTGACACGGTCATGAAGTGGCAAGAGAAAGGGTTTCAAGGCTTCAAGGATAGAGCTGGACGTAACTGGAAGATTGATAACTACGCACGGACGGTTATCAAGACGACAACTTACCGAACTTATCGAGAAATGCGAACAAGACCAGCTGAAGAGTTAGGGATTGATACTTTTTATTTTTCAAAGAAAGCATCAGCTCGTAAGTCATGCGCTCCTTTACAACATCATATTGTCACAACCGGTCACGCTAGAACAGATCATGGAGAGCATATTCTCGCTTTGTCTGATTACGGCTACGGTCGTCCAGAAGGTTGTTTGGGCATTAACTGCGGACACATGCTGACACCATTCATCCCAGGGGTCAATTACAAGCCTAATTTAGGCGAGGACGTCGACTCGGTTAGTCCAGAGCAAGCAGAAGAAAATGCCAATGCAGAAGCTAAGCTGAGGGCTCTAGAACGGTCTATCAGACAGTCCAAGGAGTTTCTCCATGTTGCAGAAAAGCTAGGAGACAGCGAGCTGGTAGACAAGTATAAGAGCAAGGTTAGAATCCAACAGGGAGCCATGAGAAACTATCTCGAACAGCACTCATTTCTACACCGTGATTACGCTAGAGAGAAATACTATGATGATCCGTTTTCTCAAGCACAAAAAGAAATAAAACTCAGGAAGAAGATGTCCGAATATCACTACATTAAAGAGGATGAAATACCTGGATTTAAGAAAGTCGGTGGGAAGATTACAAAGACTGAGCGTGACATTATCTATGCTCCCGATTTTGACAGTATGGGATATATAGCAACAAATAGTAGTTTTGCCATCAACAGAGCTCTCAGAAGCAATGGCGCCATACCGCTTAGCAAAGAACAGAGCAAAGTAGTTTCAACTCTTGATGGTGTTATTGAAAAAAATAGAGTTTTAAAAAATATAAAAGTTAGCCGTTTTGATGACAGTGGGTACTTGAAATCAATCATTACTAGCAATGCTGACTTGTTGAAAAAATATGATAGTATATCTGATATGCTGAACTCTGGAGAGGCTGTTTTCAGTAATGCCGCTTACACATCAACTAGTTATATTCCAAAATATAACTTTTTCAAAACTAGAAAAGTCAAAACAATCATCAACATTCCAAAGGATAGTAAAATATACTTTACAGATAATGACGCTGAGTCTGAAATCATCATACCAAGAAATGCAAAATATGATATAATTGGTATGAAAGAAAATAAAGGTGGCGTTGTTTTAGAAATGAATTTAAGAGAGGAGTGATATTATGGAATTATCAGAGGCTCTACACTTTGTTGAATCTTTAGGCTTGGATGAAAAAACTATTGATTTTTCAGAGTTTACTGATGAGCAATTACTGGAAACTAGTATTACACTTGACTTACTTTCTTTAGATGAAGCTGAAGCATTCGAGTTAGAACTAGCTAAGCGACAGCTCACAGAGAAATATTTTTTAATGAGAAAGCCTAAAGCTGGTGCTTAGAACGATCTAAGCGCTTTTTTATGCAATAAATTGCTGTAAACCACTATAAACCGAATGGAAATCCATACGGTTTTTTATTTTGCCCTGGAGCATGGCGTAAAACTGTCTTAATTTGTCCATGTGACGTAAAAAAGGAGGAGTTAAGACATGAGTCTTAAACGTGAAATGTTAGTTGAGGCAGGTATCGAAGACAAGGCTGTCATTGACAATATTATGCAAGCGTACGGTGCAGGTATTGAAAATGCCAAGTCACAAGCCAAGTCGGAACTGCAAGCTGAAAACGACACATTAAAACAACAGCTTGAGCAACAAACCCAAGCTATCAAAGATTTACAGGCTAAAGAGGGAGCTAGTACCGAAAGCAAACAACAGCTTGAAGAACTAAAAGCTCAATTTGACCAGTATAAGCTGGATAGCGAGGCAAACCTTGCTCAGATTACTAAAACTAACGCTGTAGCCCTTGCCTTGAAAGATGTAGGAGCTCACAACTCAGAGGATTTGATGAAATTCATTGACCTAGACAAGATTAGTCTGGGCGAAGATGGAAAACCTAAATTAGAGGACACAATCAACTCACTCAAAGAGTCAAGCCCTTACCTATTCCAAGCCGAGGACAAGCAGCCTAACCCTAATATCTCTGTGCACGGAAATCCACCAGCAGAAACTGGATACGATCATCTAAGCGCAGAGGACAAAGCCCTATTTGCAGGCTTTGATAGCGTATAAAACCAAAAATAAAGAAAAGAGGAATATTACACATGGCAGTAAATTATGCAGCTAAATTTGATGAAAAAGTAGATGAGCGCTTTGCTAAAGAGGCCCTATCTACTGGTATTGTTAACCAAGACTTTGATTTCCTTGGTGTTGACACCGTCAAGGTCTATTCTATCCCTACATCAGGAATGAATGACTACAAAACAACTGGGCAAAACCGTTACGGTGACGCTGAGGAGCTTGGGAATACTGTTCAAACTATGACAATGAAGAAAGACCGCTCTTTCACATTCACGATTGACAAGAAATCCGAGCAAGACACAAATGGTGTTATGGAGGCTGGAAAAGCCCTTGCACGTCAGTTGTCGGAAGTTGTTATCCCAGAAGTAGACACTTACCGTTTTGCAACAATCGTAGCTGGTGCAGATACAGATCATATTGCTACTGGTTCGGTAACTAAAACAAATGCTTACGAACTTGTGCTTGATGGTCAGGTTAAGCTCACTGACGCTCTTGTCCCAACAGCTGGCCGCATCTTGCATGTATCTCCTAAATTCTACAAACTCATCAAACTTGATCCAACTTTTGTGAAAAATTCTGACCTTGGCCAAGAGATCACTATCAAGGGTCAAGTAGGTATGATTGACGGCTTGCCAGTAGTTTTGACACCTACATCACGATTGCCACAAAATGTAGAGTTTATTATTGCTCATCCTGTGGCTACTCCATCTCCTGTTAAGTTGGAAGACTACAAGATCCACGATAACCCACCAGGAATTAACGGCAAGCTCGTTGAGGGGCGTATTCGTTACGACGCTTTTGTTCTTGACAACAAGAAGAAAGCTATCTACGTTCACAAATCAGCTTAGTGAAGGGGGATAAAAATGAACGATTCTAATATTGAAGAGACTTTGGTTGTATCTAAAGAAACCGAAGGGGAACCAGAAGTAAAATATCCAAAAACATTGAAAAAAGATGGTGTTACTTTTACCTTGTCTGATCCAATCATGATTTCAGCCTTTGAAAATCAAGGATACGAAGTGGAGGAATAAAATAAATGGCCAAATTTGAAGCTAAAACTAATTTTTATGTTGAAAAAACAGGGCAACAATTCGATGAAGGGGTTGTTTATGAAATGACATCTGCTGAAGCGGATGAAATCAACAGACAAACAACTGCCCACTTCGGTGAAGAATGGCTTGAGTGTATCGAGCCAGATGTAGCACCTGTAGAACTAACAGAACCAGTTCCAGAAGTTCCTGAATCAACTAACTTCTTGATGTAAGGTGGTGTTGTCATGACCTACTTAACACGAGAAGAGTTCAGAGGTTTAGGTTTTGATTCGGTTGATGATTTTGACCAATTGCTACAACGAGCAGAACTGACTATCGATGCTTACACTAGAGATTTTTACTCTATGAATAGCTTTGATACTGATATTGAGGCAAGAAAGAAGGCTGTCAAACGTGCCACAGCCTTTCAGATTGCTTATTTGGACAGTTCGGGCATCATGACGGCAGAAGATAGACAATCTATTGCTAGTATGTCAGTAGGACGGACATCAGTAAGCTATCGCACAGGCTCTCAGAATGGCTCGGGTTCACTTTCTTTGGCAGAGAGGTATAATTTATCGAGAGATGCTGAAAACTGGCTGAGAATGGCAGGATTTGGCTTTGCGAGGGTGGATTATGATAGATAAACGAATGCTACCTGACTCTTTGACGATTAAGAAGGTCGAAGGGAAAGATGACTGGGGGAAAGAGACATACTCTGACCCTCTTTATTTATCGCCTTGCAAGTTTGACAGAACCTTTTCTCATTCCGGAACGGGCAATCATCGTAGCGAAAGGAACTCATCGACTGTAATTGTCTATCCTAAATACTGCCCTATCAAGCTTGATAAGAGCTTTGTTGGTGGCATCGTTGAGGAAGATGATACCAGTTATGTTGTCAAAGATATTATTCCACAATACCATCCATTCACTAAGAAGCTGTTAGCTTATGAAATCGAGGTAATTTGATGGGCGGTGCTAGTGTAAAGATTGATTTGAAAGGTGTTGAAAAGAAAGTATCTCCAGAGAATTTCGCAAAAGGAAAACTAGCTATAGCTAACCAAATGCTATTGGATATGGATAGATTTGTTCCAAAAAGAAAAGGAATACTGAGAGCTAGTGGACACGTTCGACAAGATTCGATTATCTATGCAGCACCACACGCAAGATTGCTCTATTATGGCAAGAAACGAAAAGGTTTCTTTTCTGAGAAACAAAGAAAGTTCTTCTTTGCGAATAAGAAGGAGCTACTGAGTCAAAAACCAACACCTGGAACTGGTCCGAGATGGGATAAGAAGGCCTCAGCTCTATATGCTAAGAATTGGGCAGAGGTCGGCGCCAAAGCAATGGGAGTTAAATAATGCACGAAAATGACTTTTCAGAGGTCTTGCTGGAGCATATCAAAAGTGTTCAAACCCAAATCCCCTCAAAACACGGCTATTTAGACGAGCATGAGGGATTGGTAATTTATCCGCTTCCTGGTGGAAATGTGGTAGAAGAGGACATGGCAGGGACGCAAATTGTGGACCTACCTTTTGAGATTGCAATCAAGTCAAAAGACCAGAAACTAATTGATAACACTCTATGGCAGATTAACACTGCCTTATCAAAAATCGGCTTGGAATTACCAAGTAAGAACAATTCATATAACTATTTAGGCCTTGAAGTCAAGAAACCGTATTTAAACGAGTTGGACGAACAAGGCTTTTACACTTATTTGCTGGATGTAACAGCAAATCTTGAAATCGAAAGGAAAGAATAAATGGCAAAGAACAAAAACGCACTACGAAAACATTTCATTGGTCCTTATAGCGCTGAAAATCCTGAGACTGCACCAGAAAAAGAAGCGTATATGTGGATTGCTAAAGGGATTAAATCGTCATCCCCTGAAAACAACGAAGAAGACGACGATGCAGCATACTTTGACGGTGATGGAACTAAAGAAAATATCATCGTTTCAAAAACTCGAGGTCGCACATTTGAAGGGCATCGTGATTACTCAGATAAGGCTCAGAACTTTGTAGCTGATAAAGAAGACGAGGTCGGTGATGATCTCATAGTTTGGTACAAAGAAGTTTCATCTGATGGTAAAACTCAAAAAGAGGGATTAGCTCGTCTTTCTGAGATTGAAATCGGTGACGGTGAAGCTTCTGAACTTGAAAAAATCAAGTTCAAGATTGTATGGACTCGTAAGCCTAAGAAATCAAACGTATTACCTGAATAGAGACAGGGCGGTTTCCGCCTTGTCTTCTTTTTTTGAAAGGAGATAAAAATGGTCGTAATTAAAAAACTAAGCAACATCATCCCTGTTGATTTTGGGGAGTTTCAGCTTGAATATGTAGCGAATGATGCAAATATTAAACGCATGAAAACAATTGGGCAGAACCTCGAAAAACGAGCTAAAAAACTAGAAGAAGCGGATGATGAGTCAGCTTTTGAAGAGGCTTACAAAGTGTCTAAAGAGAGTTGGACAGAGTTGTTCGATGAAGAAGCTTTTGAGAAAGTTTATAAATTTTCAGGAGAAACAACAACGGATACAATCTATTATCTAATCCAAGCAATCCGTGGAATCGTTAGCGAATTTGAGAATCGAAATTCTGAAAAAGCAATCAAGAAATATTTAGAGGGTTAATCATGCTAGATCTATCACGAAAATTAACAGATGAGTTGGTTATTGGTGATAAGGTCTACTCTCTCAACATGTCCTTTGATAACATCATTAGACTCTTTGAAATGTGGTGTGATGAAGAGATACCAGAACAGGTTAAGCCTTTCTTTGCTTTAAAAATGCTTACAGGGGAAGGATTTGGGTTATTCTCGATTGAAGATGCTATGGATATTTTTCAACAGGTTTTCGAGGAACACATCCAGTTAAAATCACTGAAAGATGTATCGGTTGAGTACGACTTGGCCGGCAACGTGATGCAAAAAGAACCTTCTACCCAAAGCAATGAACCGCCTGTCTATGATATTTCTTTAGATGGTGATTTCATTTATTCGAGTTTTATGCAAGCATACGGCATTGATTTGCTTGAAGAAAGAGGAAAATTGCACTGGAAAAAGTTTAATGCCCTGTTATCAGGATTGCCAGAAGGTACTAAATTCGTTGAAGTCATCAAAATCAGGAAGTACAAGCCACGAAAAGGCGATTCTCAAGCTTACATCGATGAAATGATGAAGCTAAAAAAAGAGTATGCTTTGCCTGATTCTGAAGAATATGATGATGAAGATGATGATTACGATATGGAATAGAAAGGAGGTAATAAGATGGCAGATGGTAAGGTCGTCATTCAGGTAGATATGGATGGCAACAAAGCTCAATCAGGAGTCGCACGTCTAAAAGGAATGGTCGGAGGATTGGCCGAAAGCGGAACGCAATTAGGTTCAGTCTTCAAATCTGTCCTTGGAGCCAATATCGTAAGCGGTGCGCTTATTTCCGGGATTCAGTCTTTGGGAAGTGCTATGAAAGGTGTCTTCTCAACCGCTTTGGACGAAGGGGCTAAGCTACAACAGTCGTTCGGTGGTATTGATACACTTTATAAGGGCGCTGAGGACACCATGAAGCAATATGCTACAGCTGCAGCCGCAGCAGGAATCTCTGCTAATACATACGCAGAGCAAGCTGTTTCTTTCGGAGCCAGCTTGAAGCAAGCGCTTGGTGGTGATGCTGTGAAGGCTGCAGAAGCAGCTAATAAAGCGATTCTCTCTATGGCTGATAACTCAGCTAAGATGGGTACAGATATTGGTTCTATCCAAATGGCTTTCCAAGGTTTTGCCAAGGGGAATTACACAATGCTGGACAACCTTAAGCTAGGTTATGGTGGTACTCAACAAGAAATGAAACGGCTTCTGGCTGATGCCAGCAAGCTTGAGAAAGCGATGGGTAAGAAGTTTGATATTAACAACTTTGCGGACATCGTTGAAGCTATTGATCTTGTTCAACAAGAACTTGGTATTGCTGGAGTTGCAGCAGAAGAAGCCAAAACTACTTTCAGCGGTTCGTTTGAAGCGATGAAGGCTTCAGCTTCAAACTTTTTAGCCAATCTTACACTTGGAGAGGATATTGGTCCATCTCTTAAGTCTCTCATTTCTACTACCTCAACTTTTCTTCTTGGGAACTTCGTGCCAATGGTGGGAAATATCATGCGTCAGCTCCCTCAAGCTGTTGAGGTGGCCCTGGCAGAAGCTGGTCCTAAAATTGAGCAAGGGTTCAAATCTTTGTTTTCTTCACTTGGAGTTGACGAGGGAGTTTTTGATGTTGTTAAGGACACTTTCCGGGATGTAGTCGTGACAATCCAGTCGCTTTTTGAATCCTTTACTAGCGAAGGGAATGGATTTAAAGATTTACTCCAAGGGATTAGCAATGTAATTACATTCGTAAATGCTGTAATACAAGAATTGGCTAGAGGATTTCAATTTGTCGTAGAATCTTTTGCTAACACAGGTGCCATCAATAGTGCATACAGTGCATTCAAGGAATTATCTGGGGCAGCTGTTGAAGTTGCTAAGAATTTAGGAGAAGCTATTCCCTGGAACACAATTGGTTCAATCGCTGGACAAGTAGTGAATTTCATTTCACTACTAGTAAGTTGGTTCTCAAAGTTAGCTCAATCTATTAGCCCTGAGGTTTGGCAGACTTTGATTGTTGGTGTAACAAGTTTTGCGGTTGCTTTAAAAGGCATTAAAACAGGATTAGCTGTTGCCAAAGGGTTGAAGTCAGCATTTGATTTCGGCAAAAACCTTGTTTCATTGATTACCAACACTCTTAGTCTTACAGTTGCACAAGCGTCAAATGCGGCTGCTAGTACAGCTATGAGTGCTGGAAATACGGCAGTTGGAACTAGTGCAGGAGCAGCTGCAAGCTCTGTCTTAAAATTAGGAGCAGGTATATTGATGATTGGAGCTGGTGTATTGTTAGCGGCATCAGGAATCTATCTTTTGGTTCAAGCTGCCATCCAATTATCAAGTGCTGGTGCAGGAGCAATCATAACCATGGTAGGTTTGGGTGTTGGAATCGCTGCGCTTGCAGCAGTATTCGCCTTTTTAGGCCCTGCTTTAACTGCAGGAGCAGTTGGTATTTTAGCGTTTGGTGCAGCAGTTGCATTGATCGGTGTTGGAGTATATGCCGCTTCGGTTGGTTTAGCTATATTAGCAGTTCAATTACCTGTCATCTCTACTTATGGATTATCAGCCTCAATCGCTCTTGCAGCTCTAGGTGCTTCAATGCTTGTCTTAGGAGCTGGAGCCCTAGTAGCAGGAGCCGGACTGCTTGTGCTAGGAGCAGGTGCTTTGGTGGCAGGGGCTGGTGTTTTAGTTTTTGGTGCAGGATTACTAGTCGCGTCCGTCGGTGTAGCAGCTTTTGGTGTAGCTCTTGCTCTCGTTGGTGTTGGTGTTTATGCAGCTTCTGCTGGATTATCAATGCTCGCAGGTCATTTACCAACAATTGCTACTTATGGGGCTAGTGCAGCTATTGGCATTGCTGCTTTAGGTGCCGGATTGCTAGTCATGGGAGCCGGAGCCTTGGTAGCTGGTGCGGGTGCCTTGGTCTTAGGAGCTGGTTTGTTAACAGCAGGAGCTGGTGCAACCGTTTTCGGTGCAGGAATGCTTGTTGCAGCTGCTGGTGTCGCAGCTTTTGGATTAGCTTTGGGGCTATGCGCTCCTTCTATCACAACATTTGCTGAAGCTATTAGTAAAATCATTGAAACTTTAAGTAGTGGCTTATCAAGTATATTACAAGCAATAGCTTCAGTTATTCAATCAATCGGAGATGCCGCTCTAAATGCTGGCCTTGGTTTCAAATCTTTAGCTGAAGGTGTCGTGATGATCACTAATACAGGTTTAGCTGATTTAAGCGCATCACTTGCTGCAACTGCTGCAGGTTTAGGAGCAATTGCATCGCAAGGAGCAGGCTTAGCCATTGCTGGTCAAGGTATGACAATGTTAAGTAGTGGAATGATGATGCTTGGCCAATCTACTGTAATTTTGCAATCAACATTAATGGCTTTACCAGCGTTACTAACTTCGTTCACTTCTTCATTAACTGGTTTACCAGCTGTTTTGACAGCTACAGCATCGTCAATGACCGATTTCGGATCTAATGTTCAAAGTTCATTAACCGGTCTTACAGGTTTGGGTTCAATAGTCGTACAATTTAATTCTATGCTTATGACGATAGCTCCAGCCACAATGATGGCAGGCGCAGGTTTGGCATCATTCAATGCTCAAGCTGGAAGTGCGAATAGTGCGTTAGCTAGTCTAGGAGCGAACGCAACAACAGCACAAGTAAGTATCGTAGCGTTAGGAACAGGCATTCAATCAGCTATGTCAGGAGCGACAACGGGTATAGCAACAGCAGGCGCCCAAATGGTGACTGCAATTCAAACCGCAGGAACCACTATGATTACCAGCATGCAATCAACCATGGCTCAGATCCTTGCTATTGTTAACAATGGTATGATATCAATTGTTCAAAGCGTGAGAAATAATGGGTCTCAGATGGTATCAGCCATGCAATCAAGCGGTCAGCGATTAGTGTCAGTTACTCAAGCGACAGTTAACCAAGCGGCAGCCGCAGCCCGTAGCGGTTATGGTGCCTTCTTCTCAGCTGGGGCTTACATTGGGCAAGGGCTTGCTGCAGGTATGAATTCAGCTCTTGGGGATGTTACAGCCGCTGCGAACGCCCTCGTGGCACAAGCAGAACGAGCGGCACGAGCTAAAGCCAAAATCAACTCACCATCCCACCTCTTCCGTGATGAAGTCGGTTGGTGGATTGGTCTTGGTATCGCTAGAGGTATCGACGAATCAGCCCCAGAGGTTGCTAATAGTCTGGACTACATTCGAGAACAGGTCAATGGTTTCAACGTTCGAGCTAATGCCATGCTAACTGGTGCTACCTCAAATATGGCTAGTCAGCTTAAGATGGAAGTCTTACGAGATAAAACGCCAGACGCTACTATCTCAGCCCGTCAAGAAGCTTACGCTGCACACTCAGCAAGCTTGCTTAACGATGTAATTGACGCTCTTGTGGACGTCAAGAAACAAATCGCACAAGGTCAAAACATGGTATTGGATACTGGTGCCTTGGTCGGTGGCACAGTTAATAGCTTTAACAGTGCCATTGATACGATTAAAACATTGAAAGGACGACACAGATTGTGATTACTAAAATTAAAGAGTATATATCATTTGGCGATTTTAATAGTCGTGACGCTGGTTGGTACCTTCAAAAACGTGAAGCACCAACGCCGGACGAAAAGGAAATTGTTGAGTCTATTCCTTATATGCAAGGGGAGCTTGACTTCTCTTCTGCGTTGGGAGAACGTGTGTTTGAATCAAGAGAGATCACATACGAATTCAAACTACCATTCACTACTTACGAGAATCGCAAAATTGCTGAAAGACAGATTAAGTCAAGCATGGTTACTAAAACGCAACGCAAGTTGAGAGATACTCACGACCGTCGATATTATTGGATGGGCAAGGTTAAGCACATCAAAGTAGCAGACGACCCGATTAAGAAGAATCTGGTAGCTACTATCACATTCAAGTGCTATCCGTTTGCATTCCATGAGGACGAGTATTTCGATGATGTTTGGGACACATTTGACTTTGAGAACGATAATTCAACGTGGACTAAGTGGGCGCTTGGTTATGAGAAGAAGAAGACACCAGTTTACTTTGTAAACGCCGGAGATACATCGATCAGCCCAGTAATCATCTGTAGTGAGGACATCACGCTAAAAGATGCTAACGGCACCATTTACTACTTGAAGAAGGGTGAGAACAAAGATTTTGCTCTAACGCTCGACATCGGAATCAATTATTTCGAAGCACAAGGAAATGGTACAGTAGCAATGCACTATTCTAACGAGGTGATGGTATGACAGTATCTTGTGATAGCATTGAAATCTTCAACGTCAGCAGTACAGGCTATGCCATCCGTGTCAAGGGGCTGAAGTCTAGTAATGGCATATCTGGGCTACAAGTTCCAACGTGGTCGGAAGAATCTGGGCAAGATGACCTTGTTTGGTACGATGCCTTAAAATGGGGCGATGATTGGTACTGTACCATCAATTCAGTTGATCACAACAGCGACAGTGGGACATACCAATCCCATTTCTATGTAGTGACTTCAAATGGCTCGAAAGAGTACCTCGAAGGCAAGAAGATAACCGTGCCAGAGCGTCCTGCTGCCTTAGCTAAGAAAGCAGGGTATGCCATCTACTGGTGGCCTAGCTTCCTTGATAGAAGATGGGACAAGCTCAATCGAACTACGGCTACACGCAAGGTCATCCACGACCCCTATAGCCCACTTGGAAACAAGATTATTTCTGGCGAAATCAAGCAAGCTGTCAATAGTATCCACGAGCTGGAATTTGCAATCCCGTTGAACCATACGATGTATCAAAAAATGGTTCAGTTTAAATCTATCATCGAAGTCGTTAACCTAAGGGACAACGAGGTTGAGTTTGTCGGCCGAGTTTTGACAATGACCAATGAGATGTCAACTAATGGATTTGTTCAGAAAGTCGTTTGTGAAGACTTCCTGTCATATCTACACGATTCTGCCCAATGGTTCCAGAAACTACCAAACAAAGGGGCTGAGGACTATTTCAAAATAATCTTTGAATCTGCAAACGTTCAAATTGAGGAATTTAAGCGGATAACTCCCAGAAATATCACAGTACAAAGTAGGTCAGACCGACCATTCCGCTATATCGGATATGATTCAAGCTGGGACACAGTAAGAGAACGGATAATCAAAAATATTGGTGGCTATCTAACGTTAAGAGAGTTCAACACAAGAATCTATGTAGATTGGACCAAAGATATTGGTACTACTAAGGAAAGTCCGATTAAATTAGGTCAGAACATCAAATCAGCCAGTCGAGAGGTTGATTTTGACGGTCTCGCTACGATTATCGTCCCAATTGGAGCTGACTTGCAAAGTCAAAACCAAGGTCAAGAGGAAGACCAAAGTCCAGACGTTACACGAGCTCAGCTCGATATTCGAAGCGTGAACGATGGGAAGATGTATCTGGCTGATGAAGAGCTGATAAAAGAGTTTGGTTTTATTCGAAAATCAGTAATCTGGACAGAGATTGACAACCCTAACGTTCTCTTGGCTCGTGGGAAACAGTATTTGAGGAACCAGAAGATTGCACTAGCTAAATGGACAATCTCAGCGGTTGAACGCTATCTTATTGATAGTAGATATAGTAAGTTCAGAATTGGGAATAAGCACAAGATTATCAACGCACCGCTATCTGGAATTGAAACATTGCAAATTTTGGAGAAGAAGATTGATATACTGAAACCACAGTCTGTTGGTTTAACTATCGGCTCACAATCTCAATCTCTATCAGCTTATCAATTGCAAACTCAGGAAGCTGATAGCTCTATTGAGAAACTCAAACTAGACCAGTCGATAGCTACCAAACAGAAGAAACTAGACCAGTTGAATACTCAATTATCTGCGCTTAAATCTGCTAGTCAGTCTAAGCCTGTCGAGCCAAGAGCTCCGAAACCACTGGCTACTAATGCAACAGAATCTGAGAAGGAAGCATACAACAGAGCTCTCGAAGATTACAAGCTTGCTAAATCTGACTATGACGCTAAACTTTCAGCGCTCAATATGAGTCAGCAAGAGCGTGCACAGCGTATTAGCGAGCTTGAATCTGAGATTGCTCAATTACGAAACGAATTAGGAGGTGCTTAATGCCACAAACTGAAGCAGAGGGACGCTTGAATTTATATGATGATGTGACCCCTCTTGAAAAAACTAATAAAATTAGCGTCCTTGTTGACGCTATCCGCAAAAAAACAAAAGGGGTTGATGTCCGTGAGGCCATTGCCCTCGGAATAGAAACCACATACGACGACGCTACTAAGAGTGGGAACACTGACATGGAAGTAGTTAAATCCAGAGACACCTTCAATACACTCTCAGAGCGTCTCGACAACATGACCAAAAACCTTGATGGAAAAGCGAGCACGAAGTTGATTGAATCAAAACTTAACGCTATTTCTTCCAACGCTCCAAAGGCTGTTTTAAGCTCGCTGGAAGAAATCCAGCGTACTTATCCAAACGGTGCCAACGGTATCGTCGTAGCAAGCAATACAGGGAAGTGGTACTACTTCGACGAAGGAGACCGTCACTGGAAAGAGGGCGGTGTCTATCAATCTAGGGGTTTAAATGTTGATGAAGTGACAGCTGACAACATCGACTTCACGGAATCAATCGAGCAACTTCTAAGAGATAAGATTGAAGGTTCTGTCTACCTTTGGAATAACACATCAATAGGTACGTGGTCTTCTAACGGATGGCTTCGATTCATGCCAGTCCCTATCAAAAAGGGACATAAGTATTACTTGTCAAATATCCGTGGTATCTTCTCGTTTGCCATTTCAAGCGATGGAAGTCGATTAGTCAAGAAATTCTCGGAAACGGATGACTTGGTAACTACAGAATACATCCCGCCAGAAGATTGCATGCTATATGTATCTTCTAAGTCAGACGAAACGGCTAGAGTGTTTAACGCTTCGCTTGATGAGTTGAAAAAAGCAAACGTTGACTTCTCGAACTTACCTGATGGCTATGTCTCGCTTAAAATTCCTAAATTGACGCTAAATGTGAAACCAGAAGAATTGAGTTTTGTCAACATTGTTAAGCAACTGGTTGACGAGCGCACATTTAAAGTAGGTAAGGTTTGGTCTGGTAACGGAAACGGCACTTACGACGGTTCCACTTGGGGCGCTTATCCCAAGATTTACATGCAAGCAGGTCAGACTTATGGATTAAGAAACATCCGTGGAGTATTTACTCACTTTTTCGACATTTCGGGGAAGAAGCTTAAAACCTTTGCAACGACAGATGTGTTAGTTAGCCAAGATTTCACTCCAACCGAAAACGGCTATATTCTGATTAGTCGTTTGACGTCAGACAATCCTACGAAGGTCATCCAAGGCGGCAACGCTCAAGCTCATTATCTTGAGAACCTTAATTTTGGTTCTAGTGCCATTGCGTCCAAGGTTCCGTTCGTCATGCCAGATACGTCTAGGATTCAATTTGGGGCAGATATTACTGGTATTGATTCAACACAATCAACGACGATTAATAATCTCGGCTACATGAGTCCTATCAAGAAATGGGAGAAGAGCCGTGGTTTTATCGATACCATCGATGTCTACGTTAAGGACGCGGGAACATACAATTTCGCTATCGGTAACATCGACCAGAACGATTTGATTGTATCCCCTCGAATCTTTCAAAAGGAGCTTGCCGCTGGATACAATACGTTAAATGTTCGAGATGAAGATAAGGAAATCTTCTTCGGAGAGCAACTCTTTTTTGAAGCTAAAGATAATAAAGTCTATGCTTCAAAGGGTGAACGTAATTTGATTCAAGACGCTCAACACGTTACTAATAATGCCGGCTATTCTGGCAAGATTATGTACGAGACAGGGCAAGCTATCCCGTTTAGCTACCGTGTAGCAAACGAGAGCGCTATTGAGAAAGTTGAGACACTGAAACAAAAAACGGATAAAATCGAATCTATTGTTACAGAACTTGAACTGTTTAAGAAAACACCGATGATTACTAGCCCAAATGGCACTAAGTTCCGCTTGTTGGTTGATAACAATGGCAATCTGTCAACAGTTTCAAATATCCCTAGCCGTGTAGCGGTGTTTGGTAACTCAATCCTAAGCCATCCATGGCTTAAGGGCATGGGTATGGCTGCTAGTGCGCCAGATAAAGATTACTTCACTCTTGTTAAAAACTATATCTTGTCTAAGAACCCTAGCGCAGTAGTAGAGCGTGGGAATGGTGCAGATTGGGAATCTGATCCAAACAATCGACGTGGTACATTCGACAGTAAAATGAAGCAATCACTAGGTCCTGATACAGATATTGTCATTTTGCAGTTTGGCGACAACTTAAATACTGACGAGAAGCGGAAGAACCTTGAAACAGATATCCCTAACCTCGTCAATTGGATTAGAACAGCTTCACCAAAGGCCCTAATATACTGGGTCGGTATCTACTATGCCTCACCAGATTTTGTGGAAAGAATCAAGCGTATCTGTAAGCCACTGGATGTCACATTTGTAGACATCTATCAGTATTCTAAGGATGCCAAGTACAAGTCTGAAATGGGCAAGGCATTGAGACTCCCAGACGGTTCTAACTACACTATTACCAACGCCGGTGTTGCAAGTCATCCAGGTGATTTAGGACACAAGGCTATTGCGGACGAGATTATCAAGAATTTCTTATTCTAGAAAAATGGGTGCTTATGGAATTTTTTGATAAAATCGAACATTTTTTTACAAGTGTAATGCCAGTACTGACCCCGACAATCATTGCATGGATAAGCTATCGGTTGCCGAAAAAAGCGAAAGAAGAGACAGAAAAGATTGTCTCAGAGCTTGGAGATGTTAAGAAGCAGATAGATGACGTACAAAAAACCGCAAAAGATAGTAATACCAAAATCGATGAAGTGCAGGAAAAGCTTAAAGTACACGATGAGGCGCATCTAAATACCATGAAGTTGCGCCTTGGCCGTGATATGCGGAGAGCTATCCGCAGGAAGTACACTTCCCGTGATGAATTTTCATTGGTGGAAAGTATGCACAAAAGCTATAAAGCTTTAGGCGGAAATGGTTACATAGACCGCCTTTTCAGCGATTTTGAAAAGCTGGATATCCGCGCGGAAATTTTGGACGACGACGATTAAAGGAGGGCGAAATGTTATGCGCAAATAGAAGTAACTCAACGAACTTGGCAAGGATAGACGGGGGTTTGGTCGTCAAGCAAGGCGATCTAGCCTCTTCTTTTGGTTTTGAATTGCTAGATGAGAATAAGGACCCTATCCCATCGCTTGATGGGCAGGAGGCGAAAATCACGCTGACAAAAGATGGCGAGCAATGGAAGCATACTTCGACTGTCACGAATGGATCAGTAGTATTTAATCTAGATGGTATTTTGCCAGAAGGAACGTACAATCTCGAAATTTGCGTGGCAGGGTATGTATTTCCCAGCGATGACTCGACTCAAATTAGAATCAGTCCAGTAGTATTCACGACAGACGACCCGTGGCCGACAACATTGCCATAATGGAAAGGAAAAAACATGCAACAAATTAGTGAAATTATCGCAAACGGAGCAGTAAGCATTACAATTATTTTGCTTGCTATCGCAGTTAAAACGTTCAAGGAGTACCTCGTCAAAGAGGGTGGTGAAAAAGCGGTAAAAATCGCTGAAATCCTAGCTAAAAATGCAGTTCATGCTGTGGAGCAGGTCTCCTCTGAAACAGGCTATAAAGGCGAGGAGAAACTTGAGCAGGCTCGCACTAAAATCCGTGCAGAGCTGACCAAATATAACATCAGCATGACTGACCGTGACCTTGATACATTCATCGAGTCAGCCGTGAAGCAGATGAATGACGCTTGGAAAGGGGAGTAATGATGGTAGAAATCATTAACCATACAATCTTCAACGGGATTTCAGGTTCTCGTCCAACCGAAAAACCAAAATACTACATCATGCACAATGATGCTGGTTCAAAAAGTGCAAAGGCCTATATCGAATGGCTCCAAGAACGGTATGACAATGGCCAGTCTGAACTTGGTTTTGCTCATTACTACATCACAAGAGATGCAATTGTGCGAGTCGAAGACACATACAATGGTTCATGGTCTGCTGCTAACTACGATGCTAACATGAACTCTCTTAGCTATGAAGTATGCCAGCAATTAAGCGCATCAGATGCCGAGTTCATTGAAAATGAAAACATGGTATTACGCCAAATGGCCGAGGATATGACTTATTACGGTGATACTCCGAACTATTCAAACATCAAATTTCACAATGAATTTTCTAGCACATCATGCCCTGCTCGTTCCCTTGAATTGCACGGCGGATACAATGACAGCTTGCGTGACTATGTGATTGCTAAAATCAAGCATTATCAATCCCTTGGCTCGACTGTCCAAGAAATGCTTGATAATGAGGGTAATCAGGAAGGTTGGAAGAAAAATTCAACTGGCTGGTGGTATGTAAACGCAGATGGAAGCTACCCAACGAATAAATGGCAGAAGATTGATGACATTTATTACAACTTCGATTCTTCAGGCTATATGCGTAGCAACTCTTGGTATGAAGAATACAATAATTGGTATTACTTGCTCCCAAGCGGTGCCATGGCTACCGAATGGGTTCTCATTGACAATAAGTGGTACTACTTCAAAGAAACTGGCGTCATGGCCACTGGCTGGGTCAAATACAAAGATCATTGGTATTACCTCGATGCTAAGGACGGAGATATGAAATCCAAACAATTCATTAAGTCAGCAGATGGTTCTGGTTGGTACTATCTCAAACCAGACGGAACAATGGCAGATAAGCCAGAGTTTACTGTTGAGCCTAACGGTTTGATTACGACTAAATAAATGTGATACAATAGTTGTGAGATAACAAAAGACATTTGAGGGCAGAAAGGTTCCTGCCGCACCTTGAAAAAGGTATCTGAGATGCTGGGTACACCGACCAGCCAAGTGTCCGTTATTTCAAAGGGGGGAGCTTAAATGCTCCTTTTTTATTTAAAATTTCAAAAAATAAATAGAAAGGAAACTTTCTAAAATGTTCTTTCACCGCAGGCTTAGGCTTGCGGTTTTTTTGTTTGTCTAAAAAAGTAATGATTTTTTCATAACTTTTTATTTTCTTTTACGAATAGATAAGTAAGGAGGAAGAAAACATGAACATTTTAAACATTGAACTTACGAGTGTAGAGCAGACAGACTTAGGTTTTGAGCATTGGATAGATGTAACTTACAGGGTGCCGATTTTAAAAAATGAGTACACGGTCAAGCTGTTGCTGCTCATGGAATGCAAGATAGAGGACCAAGAGGTTATTGAGTACCTGGTCAGCACTTGGAAGTATCGTGATCTCGTGTTGCATTCATTGCAGATGTATGAGATGGAAAAAATCAATAATTTTAGTATCGTTGATTGAGATGTTAGTGGTCCTTTTAATCATCAGCGTGCTTCTCTTGCTCTTTGTACCTAATTTGACCAAGCAAAAAGAAGCAGTCAACGACAAAGGAAAAGCTGCTGTTGTTAAGGTGGTAGAAAGCCAGGCAGAGCTTTATAGTTTGAATAAAAACGAAGAGGCTACTCTAAGCAAATTACAAGCAGATGATCGCATCACAGAAGAGCAAGCTAAAGCTTATAAAGAATATCATGCAAAACAAAATAAGACTCAAACGGTCGCGGATTAAGGCCTTTACCATGCTTGAAAGTCTCTTGGTTTTGGGACTGGTGAGTATCCTTGTCTTGGGCTTATCTGGCTCTGTCCAGTCCACTTTTGCAGCAGTAGAGGAGCAGATTTTCTTTATGGAGTTTGAAGAACTCTATCGGGAAACTCAAAAACGCAGTGTAGCCAGTCAGCAAAAGACTAGTCTGAACTTAGATGGGCAGACGATTAGCAATGGCAGTCAAAAGTTGACAGTTCCTAAAGGAATTCAGACACCATCAGGCCAAAGTATTACATTTGACCGAGCTGGGGGCAATTCGTCCTTAGCTAAGGTTGAATTTCAGACCAGTAAAGGAGCGATTCGCTATCAATTATATCTAGGAAATGGAAAAATTAAACGCATTAAGGAAACAAAAAATTAGGGCAGTGATTTTACTGGAAGCAGTAGTCGCTCTAGCTATCTTTGCCAGCATTGCGACCCTCCTTTTGGGACAAATTCAAAAAAATAGGCAAGAGGAAGCAAAAATCTTGCAAAAGGAAGAAGTCTTGAGGGTAGCTAAGATGGCTCTGCAGACAGGTCAAAATCAGGTAAATATAAACGGAGTTGAGATTCAGATGTTTTCTAGTGAAAAGGGATTGGAGGTCTACCATGGTTCAGAACAGTTGTTGGCAATCAAAGAACCATAAGGTCAAGGCTTTCACCTTGTTGGAAGCCCTGATTACTCTTATTGTTATCAGTGGAAGCCTACTCCTCTTTCAAGCTATGAGTCAGCTCCTTATTTCAGAAGTTCGCTACCAGCAACAAAGCGAGCAAAAGGAGTGGCTCTTGTTTGTGGACCAGTTGGAGGCAGAATTAGACCGTTCGCAGTTCGAAAAAGTGGAGGGCAACCGCCTCTATATGAAGCAGGATGGCAAGGAAATTGCAATAGGCAAGTCAAAATCGGATGATTTTCGTAAAACAGATGCCAGTGGACGGGGTTATCAGCCGATGGTTTATGGCCTCAAATCTGCGCAGATTACAGAGGACAATCAACTGGTTCGTTTTCGTTTCCAGTTCCAAAAAGGCTTAGAAAGGGAGTTCATCTATCGTGTGGAAAAAGAAGAAAGTTAAGGCAGGTGTTCTCCTCTATGCGGTCACCATAGCAGCCATCTTTAGTCTTTTGTTACAATTTTACTTGAACCGACAAGTCGCCAACCATCGAGACTATGCTTTAAATAAAGAAAAGCTGGTCGCTTTTGCTATGGCCAAGCGAACCAAAGATAAGGTTGAGCAAGAAAGTGGGGAACAGACCTTTAATCTGGGTCAGGTGAGTTATCAAAATAAGAAAACAAACTTGGTGACAAGGGTTCGTATGCCTAAGAGACAATATGAATTCATCTTTCCTTCAGTCAAAATCAAAGAAGAGAAAATAGAGAAAAAGGAAGAGGTATCGACTGATTCAAGTAATCAAGCGGAGAAGAAAAAATCAGAAAAGAAGCTTGAAAAGAAAAGGAATTTCTAGCCAATCAAACTACTTTGTGCTAAACTGAAAATATGAAACATGATTTTAACCACAAAGCAGAAACTTTTGACTCCCCTAAAAACATTTTCCTTGCAAACTTGGTTTGTCAAGCAGTCGAGGAACAGATTGATCTTCTATCAGACAAAGAAATTCTGGATTTTGGTGGAGGGACGGGGCTATTAGCCTTGCCTCTGGCCAAGCAAGCCAAGTTCGTTACTCTTGTAGACATTTCTGAGAAAATGCTGGAGCAAGCTCGTTTAAAAGCGGAGCAGCAAGACATCAAGAATATCCAGTTTTTGGAGCAAGATTTACTGAAAAATCCCTTGGAGCAAGAGTTTGATCTCATTGTTGTTAGTAGGGTTCTTCACCATATGCCTGATTTGGATGAAGCTCTCTCACTGTTTCATCAACATTTGAAGGAAGATGGACAACTCCTCATTGCTGATTTTACCAGGACGGAGACCAACCATCACGGCTTTGAATTGCCGGAATTGGGAAAAAAGCTAATTGAGCATGGTTTTTCATCTGTGCATAGTCAGATCCTCTATAGTGCTGAGGACCTGTTTCAAGGAAATTACTCAGAACTCTTTTTAACAGTAGCCCCAAAATCACTCGCCTAGTCAGGGAGTGATTTTTTATAAGGATGGAAAAAAGCAGGGAAATTTGATAAGATAGGAATATGGATTTTGAAAAAATTGAACAAGCTTATACCTATTTACTAGAGAATGTCCAAGTCATCCAAAGTGATTTGGCGACCAATTTTTATGACGCCCTGGTGGAGCAAAATAGCATCTATCTGGATGGTGAGACTGAGCTAGAGCAGGTCAAGGAGAACAATCAAGTCCTTAAGCGCTTAGCGCTACGCAAAGAAGAATGGCTCAAGACCTACCAGTTTCTCTTGATGAAGGCTGGGCAGACAGAGCCCTTACAGGCCAATCACCAGTTTACACCAGATGCCATTGCTTTACTTTTGGTGTTTATTGTGGAAGAGTTGCTTAAAGAGGAGGAAATTACTATTCTCGAAATGGGGTCTGGGATGGGAATTCTAGGCGCTACTTTCTTGACCTCGCTTGATAAAAAGGTGGATTATTTGGGAATGGAAGTGGATGATTTGCTGATTGATTTGGCAGCTAGCATGGCAGATGTAATTGGTTTGCAGGCTGGTTTTGTCCAAGGAGATGCCGTTCGTCCACAAATGCTCAAAGAAAGCGACGTGGTTATCAGCGACTTGCCTGTCGGTTATTATCCTGATGATACCGTTTCGTCGCGTCATCAAGTTGCCTCTAGTCAAGAACATACCTACGCCCATCACTTGCTCATGGAACAAGGACTTAAGTATCTCAAGTCAGACGGATACGCTATTTTTCTCGCTCCGAGTGATTTGTTGACCAGCCCTCAAAGCGATTTGTTGAAAGGCTGGTTGAAAGAGGAGGCGAATCTAGTTGCTATGATTAGTTTACCTGAAAATCTCTTTGCTAATGCTAAACAATCTAAGACTATTTTTATCCTACAGAAGAAAAATGAAATAGTAGTAGAGCCTTTTGTTTATCCACTTACTAGCTTGCAAGATGCAAGTGTTTTAATGAAATTTAAAGAAAATTTTCAAAAATGGACTCAAGGTACTGAAATATAAAATAGATTTTGTTATAATAGATGAAAACGCTTAAAAGAGGAGTCTTGTTATGACAAAAACAATTGCAATCAATGCGGGAAGTTCAAGTTTGAAATGGCAACTTTATCAAATGCCAGAAGAAAAAGTATTGGCGAAAGGTTTGATTGAACGTATCGGTTTGAAAGATTCAATTTCAACTGTAAAATTTGACGGCCGTTCTGAACAACAAATTTTGGATATCGAAAATCACACACAAGCTGTTAAAATTTTATTGGATGACTTGATTCGTTTCGATATTATCAAGGCTTATGACGAGATTACTGGTGTTGGACACCGTGTTGTGGCTGGTGGAGAATATTTCAAAGAATCAACAGTCGTTGAGGGAGATGTTTTAGAAAAAGTTGAAGAGTTGAGCTTGTTGGCTCCTCTCCACAATCCAGCCAATGCAGCAGGTGTTCGTGCCTTCAAGGAATTGTTGCCAGACATTACCAGTGTAGTTGTTTTTGATACTTCATTCCACACAAGTATGCCAGAGAAAGCTTATCGCTATCCTCTACCAACAAAATATTACACAGAAAACAAGGTTCGTAAATATGGTGCCCATGGTACAAGTCACCAGTTTGTAGCAGGAGAAGCAGCAAAACTCTTGGGCCGTCCATTAGAGGACTTGAAATTGATTACTTGCCACATCGGTAATGGTGCTTCTATTACAGCTGTTAAGGGTGGTCAATCTGTCGATACTTCAATGGGCTTCACTCCACTTGGTGGTGTGATGATGGGAACTCGTACAGGGGATATTGACCCAGCTATCATTCCTTACTTAATGCAATATACAGAGGACTTTAACACGCCTGAAGACATTAGTCGCATCCTTAATCGTGAATCAGGGCTTATGGGGGTTTCAGGTAAATCTAGTGATATGCGTGATGTGATTGCTGCTATGGAAGAAGGGGACCACGATGCCACTTTAGCTTATGAAATGTATGTTGACCGTATCCAAAAACATATCGGCCAATACCTTGCAGTCTTAAATGGAGCAGATGCTATTATCTTTACAGCAGGTATCGGTGAAAATGCTGCAAACGTACGTGAAGATGTTATTTCAGGTATCTCTTGGTTTGGCTGTGATGTTGATCCAGAAAAGAACGTCTTCGGTGTGACAGGAGATATCTCAACAGAGGCAGCGAAGATCCGTGTATTGGTTATTCCAACAGATGAAGAGCTAGTTATTGCCCGTGACGTTGAACGCTTGAAAAAATAAGTAAAATTAGAAAAAATATTCAGTGCAAGGAGTTGGGAAAGAGATTTTTCCAGCTTCTTTTTATGGTGAAATTGTGCAAAACCTTGCTATGATTGGCTTTTTTGAAAAATATGGTATAATAGTAGTAATTTAATAGATGGAGTTGAGTTTTGAAGAAAAACTTTCGTGTAAAAAGAGAGAAAGATTTTAAGGCGATTTTCAAGGAGGGGACAAGTTTTGCCAATCGCAAATTTGTTGTCTACCAATTAGAAAATCAGAAAAACCATTTTCGAGTAGGTCTATCAGTTAGCAAAAAACTTGGGAATGCCGTCACTAGAAATCAAATTAAGCGACGAATTCGGCATATTATCCAGAATGCAAAAGGGAGTCTGGTAGAAGATGTCGACTTTGTTGTCATTGCTCGAAAAGGAGTCGAAACCTTGGGATACGCAGAGATGGAGAAAAATCTACTCCACGTATTAAAATTATCAAAGATTTACCAGGAAGGAAATGGGAGTGAAAAAGAAACTACAGTTGACTAGTTTGCTAGGACTGTCCCTATTGATCATGACAGCCTGTGCAACAAATGGGACAACTAGCGATATTACAGCCGATTCGGCTGATTTTTGGAGTAAATTTGTTTACTTCTTTGCGGAAATCATTCGCTTTTTATCGTTTGATATCAGTATCGGAGTGGGGATTATCCTCTTTACGGTCTTGATTCGTACAGTTCTCTTGCCAGTCTTCCAAGTGCAAATGGTAGCTTCTAGAAAAATGCAAGAAGCTCAACCACGCATTAAGGCGCTTCGAGAACAATATCCAGGTCGAGATATGGAAAGTAGAACCAAGCTAGAGCAAGAAATGCGTAAAGTCTTTAAAGAAATGGGTGTCAGACAGTCAGATTCTCTTTGGCCGATTTTGATTCAGATGCCGGTTATTTTGGCCTTGTTCCAAGCTCTATCAAGAGTTGACTTTTTAAAGACAGGTCATTTCTTATGGATTAACCTTGGTGGTGTGGATACAACCCTTGTTCTCCCGATTTTAGCAGCTGTATTTACCTTTTTAAGTACTTGGTTATCCAATAAAGCCTTGTCTGAGCGTAATGGAGCTACGACGGCGATGATGTATGGGATTCCAGTCTTAATTTTTATCTTTGCAGTTTATGCGCCAGGTGGAGTCGCTCTATACTGGACAGTGTCCAATGCTTATCAAGTCTTGCAAACCTATTTCTTGAACAATCCATTCAAGATTATCGCAGAGCGCGAGGCTCTAGTACAGGAACAGAAAGATTTGGAAAATAGAAAAAGAAAAGCCAAGAAAAAGGCTCAGAAAACGAAATAATAAGGAGGAATCTGGTAATGGTAGTATTTACAGGTTCAACTGTTGAAGAAGCAATCCAGAAAGGATTGAAAGAATTAGATATTCCAAGAATGAAGGCTCATATCAAAGTCATTTCTCGTGAGAAAAAAGGATTTCTTGGTTTATTTGGTAAAAAACCAGCCCAAGTGGATATCGATGCTATTAGTGAAACGACAGTTGTAAAAGCAAACCAACAAGCTGTAAAGGGAGTTCCAAAACAAATCAATGATTTGAATGAGCCTGTTAAAACAGTCAGTGAAGCAACTGTTGATTTGGGTCATGTTGTAGAAGCAATTAAAAAGATTGAAGAGGAAGGCCAAGGTATTTCTGATGAAGTCAAGGCTGAAATCTTAAAACATGAAAGACATGCCAGCACTATCTTGGAAGAAACTGGTCACATTGAGATTTTAAATGAACTTCAAATCGAGGAAGCGATGAGGGAAGAAGCGGACGCTGATGACCTTGAAACTGAGCAAGACCAAACTGAAAATCAAGACTTGACAGAGATGGGCTTGAAGGTTGAACCTAGCTTTGATATTGAACAAGTAGCTACGGAAGTAACGACTTATGTTCAAACGATTATTGATGACATGGATGTTGAGGCCACGCTTTCAAATGATTATAACCGTCGTAGCATCAATTTGCAAATTGATACTAACGAACCAGGTCGTATTATCGGCTACCATGGTAAAGTCTTGAAGGCCTTGCAACTGTTGGCTCAAAATTATCTTTACAACCGCTATTCAAGAACCTTCTACATTACTATTAATGTCAATGATTATGTTGAACACCGTGCAGAAGTCTTGCAGACCTATGCGCAAAAATTGGCGACTCGTGTTTTAGAAGAAGGACGCAGTCATCAGACAGATCCAATGTCAAATAGCGAACGCAAGATTATTCATCGTATTATTTCACGTATGGATGGCGTGACCAGTTACTCTGAAGGTGATGAGCCAAATCGTTATGTTGTCGTAGATACAGAATAAGTAAAATCAGGGTTATCCTGATTTTTTGCTAGCTGGAGGAGATTAAATTAATGTTGAATAAGATAAGAGACTATTTAGACTTTGCTGATTTGCAGTACCGTAATCCTGATAAGGCGGGAGCAGAGCGAGAGAAAATGCTGGAATTGCGCCACAAAGGCCAAGAGGCTCGAAAGGCTTTTACAGAACTGGCTAAAGCCTTTCAAACCAGTCATCCAGAATGGCAACTCCAACAGACTAGTCAGTGGATGAACCAAGCGCAGCGTTTGCGACCACATTTCTGGGTCTATCTACAGAGAGACGGACAAGTAACAGAACCTATGTTGGCTCTTCGTTTGTACGGGACATCTACTGATTTTGGTATTTCCTTAGAGGTCAGTTTCATTGAGCGCAAGAAAGATGAGCAAACTTTGGAGAAACAAACCAAGGTATTAGAAGTTCCAGTTGTAGAAGGAATTTATTATCTAGCCTACTCTGATGGCCAAAGTCAATGGTGGGAGGCGAACGAAGAAAATCGTCAGGTCTTAGTCGAGAAGGTAGGCAGCCAAGAAATCCGAAAAGTGTTAGTTAAGGCAGATGTTTCTGTGACAGAAAATTCATCTGAAGAAGATATCGTGGAAAATTTACTGAAATCTTATGATAAAATTCTTCCATTTTATCTAGCTACGAGAAATTAAGCTAATCATTAAAATATCATAAATCATACAGTCCAAGAGTGAACAGTCCGCTGTGTAATTCTTGGTCTTTTTGTTTACGCTTTCAAAGTATATAATAAACCTACAAAAACAATTCAAAAGGAGAACAATTATGGAAGTCATTTCAAGTGTTCTAAATTGGTTTTCTAGCAATATTTTGCAGAATCCCGCATTTTTCGTAGGTTTATTGGTGTTGGTAGGATACGCACTTTTGAAAAAACCTGCCCATGACGTTTTCTCAGGGTTTGTTAAAGCAACAGTAGGGTATATGTTGCTCAACGTGGGTGCGGGTGGTTTGGTTACGACCTTCCGTCCGATCTTAGCAGCCCTTAACTACAAATTCCAAATTGGCGCAGCGGTTATCGACCCTTACTTTGGACTTGCTGCAGCAAACAACAAAATTGCAGCAGAGTTTCCAGATTTTGTTGGAACTGCAACTACAGCTCTATTGATTGGTTTCGGAATAAATATCTTGCTCGTAGCTCTTCGCAAGATTACGAAGGTAAGAACCCTCTTTATTACTGGTCACATCATGGTACAACAAGCTGCAACAGTATCTCTTATGGTTCTATTCTTAGTACCACAATTGCGCAATGCTTACGGTACAGCAGCGATTGGTATCATCTGTGGACTTTACTGGGCGGTTAGTTCAAATATGACTGTTGAGGCAACTCAACGCTTGACTGGTGGTGGCGGATTTGCGATTGGTCACCAACAGCAATTTGCAATCTGGTTTGTAGATAAAGTAGCAGGACGCTTTGGTAAGAAAGAAGAAAGTTTAGACAATCTTAAATTACCTAAGTTCCTCTCAATCTTCCACGATACAGTTGTTGCATCTGCTACCTTGATGCTCGTATTCTTCGGAGCCATTCTTTTAATCTTGGGTCCAGACATTATGTCTAATAAAGAAGTCATCACTTCAGGAACCCTATTCAATCCTGCTAAACAAGATTTCTTTATGTACATTATTCAAACAGCCTTCACTTTCTCAGTTTACTTGTTCGTTTTGATGCAAGGTGTTCGCATGTTCGTATCTGAGTTGACAAACGCCTTCCAAGGTATTTCAAACAAATTGTTGCCAGGTTCATTCCCAGCGGTTGACGTTGCAGCTTCTTATGGATTTGGTTCTCCAAACGCTGTCTTGTCAGGATTTGCCTTTGGTTTGATTGGTCAATTGATCACAATTGTCTTGCTCATCGTCTTTAAAAACCCTATCCTTATTATTACAGGATTTGTACCAGTGTTCTTTGACAATGCAGCCATTGCGGTCTACGCTGATAAACGCGGTGGATGGAAAGCGGCTGTTATCCTATCCTTCATCTCAGGTGTTCTCCAAGTTGCTTTAGGAGCTCTCTGTGTAGCTCTTCTTGATTTAGCATCTTATGGTGGTTACCATGGAAATATCGACTTTGAATTCCCATGGCTTGGATTTGGATATATCTTCAAATACCTTGGTATTGTTGGTTATGTACTTGTGTGTCTCTTCTTGCTTGTTATTCCTCAACTTCAATTTGCCAAAGCAAAAGATAAAGAGAAATATTACAACGGTGCAGTTCAAGAAGAAGCTTAGTATCTAGAAAAGGAGAAATAAAATGGTTAAAGTATTAGCAGCGTGCGGAAATGGAATGGGTTCATCAATGGTTATCAAGATGAAGGTTGAAAATGCTCTCCGTAAGCTTAATCAAACAGATTTTACAGTCAATTCATGCAGTGTCGGTGAAGCTAAAGGTTTAGCAGCAGGATATGACATCGTAATCGCTTCTCTTCATTTGATCCAAGAATTGGAAGGGCGAACTAATGGGAAGTTAATTGGGCTTGACAACTTGATGGATGATAAAGAAATCACTGAAAAACTCAGTCAAGCACTACAGTAAAAGGTTGGAGGGGGCTGGATAGAAACTGAGAGTCATCGTTTCTGTCCTTCTCCCTCTTTAAATAAAGGAGGCAGATATGAATTTAAAACAAGCTTTAATTGACAATGACTCGATCCGACTAGGTTTAGAAGCTAAAGACTGGAAAGAAGCAGTCAAGCTAGCAGTAGATCCCTTGATTGAAAGTGGAGCAATTTTGCCAGAGTATTACGATGCTATCATTGAATCGACTGAAGAGTATGGCCCATACTATATCTTAATGCCAGGTATGGCTATGCCCCATGCTAGACCTGAAGCTGGAGTGCAAAGAGATGCCTTTTCATTGATCACCTTACAAAATCCTGTTGTATTTTCAGATGGGAAAGAAGTTTCAGTTTTGTTGGCACTAGCAGCAACAAGCTCAAAAATTCACACAAGTGTAGCCATTCCACAGATTATTGCCTTGTTTGAATTAGAAGATTCTATCGCACGTTTACAGGTTTGCCAGACTAAGGAAGATGTCTTGACGATGATTGAAGAATCTAAGGATAGCCCTTATCTCGAGGGATTGGATTTGGAAAGTTAGAAAGAGGAATAAAGAGATGACAAAAAGAATACCTAATTTACAAGTTGCATTAGATCATTCAGACTTGCAAGGAGCGATTAAAGCAGCTGTTTCTGTTGGTCAGGAAGTAGATATTATCGAAGCTGGAACTGTTTGCTTATTACAAGTTGGAAGTGAACTGGTTGAAGTCTTGCGAAGCCTTTTTCCAGATAAGATTATTGTGGCAGACACAAAATGTGCCGATGCTGGTGGAACAGTTGCCAAAAATAATGCCGTTCGTGGTGCCGATTGGATGACTTGTATCTGTTGTGCAACTATCCCTACTATGGAAGCGGCTCTAAAGGCTATCATGGCTGAACGTGGAGACCGAGGCGAAATCCAGATTGAACTTTATGGCGATTGGACTTTTGAACAAGCTCAGCTTTGGCTAGATGCTGGTATCTCACAAGCTATTTATCACCAATCTCGTGATGCACTTCTTGCTGGTGAGACTTGGGGTGAAAAAGACCTTAATAAGGTTAAAAAACTTATCGACATGGGCTTCCGTGTGTCTGTAACAGGTGGTCTAGATGTAGATACTCTCAAACTATTTGAAGGCGTTGATGTCTTTACCTTTATCGCAGGTCGTGGAATTACAGAGGCTGCAGATCCAGCAGGAGCAGCGCGTGCCTTCAAGGATGAAATCAGACGAATTTGGGGGTAAACCATGGCACGTCCAATTGGAATTTATGAAAAGGCAACCCCGACACACTTTACTTGGCTAGAACGTTTAAATTTTGCCAAGGAGTTAGGCTTTGATTTTGTCGAGATGTCTATTGATGAACGTGACGAGCGTTTAGCAAGACTGGACTGGAGCAAGGACGAGCGTTTGGAAGTTGTCAAAGCAATCTATAAAACTGGTGTTCGTATTCCTTCTATCTGTTTTTCAGGCCATCGTCGCTACCCATTGGGATCAAATGATCCAGTTCTAGAGGAAAAATCTCTAGAACTCATGAAAAAATGTATTGAATTAGCCCAAGACTTGGGAGTTCGTACTATTCAATTAGCTGGTTACGACGTTTATTATGAGGAAAAGTCACCCCAGACACGCCAACGTTTTATCAAAAATTTGAGAAAAGCTTGTGACTGGGCTGAAGAGGCTCAGGTGGTACTTGCTATTGAAATTATGGATGATCCTTTTATCAATAGTATCGAAAAATACTTGGCTGTAGAAAAGGATGTTGACTCTCCCTACCTTTTTGTATATCCAGATATTGGGAATGTGTCTGCATGGCATAATGATGTCTATAGTGAGTTCTATCTAGGTCACCATGCTATCACAGCTCTCCATCTCAAGGATACTTATGCAGTGACAGAAAGTTCAAAGGGGCAGTTCCGAGATGTACCTTTTGGGCAAGGTTGTGTCAAATGGGAAGAAGCTTTCGATATTTTAAAGCAAACCAATTATAATGGTCCTTTCCTAATCGAAATGTGGTCTGAAAATTGTGAAACTGTAGAAGAAACACGCGCAGCCATTCAAGAGGCACAAGCTTTTCTCTATCCACTAATTAAGAAAGCAGGTTTGATGTAAGATGAATCAAGTAATTAATGCTATGCGTAAACGAGTCTGTGATGCCAATCAATCATTGCCAAAACATGGACTTGTCAAATTTACCTGGGGCAATGTATCGGAAGTCAATCGTGAACTCGGTGTCATTGTTATCAAACCATCAGGCGTAGATTATGACGAATTGACACCTGAAAACATGGTGGCAACTGACCTGGATGGCAAGGTTCTAGAAGGAGATTTAAGACCATCTTCGGACCTTCCAACTCATGTGCAGTTATATAAGGCTTGGCCAGAGATTGCTAGTGTGGTCCATACCCATTCGACAGAAGCTGTTGGTTGGGCTCAGGCAGGTCGTGATATTCCTTTCTATGGAACAACCCATGCGGATTATTTCTACGGTTCAATTCCTTGCGCCCGTAGTTTGACCAAGGATGAAGTAGAAGTAGCCTATGAAAAAGATACTGGTCTGGTCATCGTGGAAGAGTTTGAACGCCGTGGTCTAAACCCTGTTGAAGTACCAGGTATTGTTGTACGCAATCACGGTCCATTCACCTGGGGAAAAAATCCAGAGAATGCTGTTTATCACTCTGTCGTACTAGAGGAAGTATCAAAGATGAATCGCTTTACAGAACAAATCAATCCAAGAGTTGAACCTGCTCCTCAGTACATTCTAGAAAAACACTACCAACGTAAGCATGGACCAAATGCTTATTACGGTCAAAAGAAATAAGAAATTGAATTGAAAAGAGGCTAGGACCTTTCGATCCAAGCCTCGCTTTTGTAATTGTAAGTATTCGTTATTAAGAGACTACTGTTGATAATTGAAATGCGTTAGTGAATGTGATACTATTATAAAGTTGTTTTCAAGGCAGTTGATTGATAGAGGAGTATGAAATATGGTACTGGATAAGGCAAGTTGTGATTTACTTCAATATTTGATGGATCAAGAAACGTCCAAAACGATTATGGCGATTTCAAAAGATTTGAAAGAGTCAAGAAGGAAAATTTATTATCACATTGACAAAATCAATGCTGCTTTGGGTGACGAGGCGCTTCATATCATTAGTATTCCACGAATTGGTATTCACTTAACGGAAGAGCAGAGAGATGCTTGTTGTGAACTATTATCGGAAGTAGATTCGTACGATTATATCATGAGTGCGCATGAACGTATGATGATAATGTTACTATGGATAGGTATTTCTAAAGAACGTATTACGATTGAAAAATTGATGGAGTTAACAGAGGTATCTAGGAATACTGTTCTCAATGATTTGAATAGTATTCGTTATCAACTAACTTTGGAACAATATCAGGTGACCTTGCAAGTGAGCAAGTCACAGGGATACCATCTTCATGCCCACCCTCTTAATAAAATTCAGTATCTTCAATCGCTTCTATATCATATTTTTATGGAAGAAAATGCCACTTTTGTATCTATTTTAGAAGATAAGATGAAAGAGAGGTTAGATGGTGAGTGTTTGCTTTCTGTTGAAATGAACCAATTTTTTAAGGAACAGGTTCCTTTAGTTGAACAAGATTTAGGGAAGAAAATAAACCATCATGAAGTAACTTTTATGTTGCAGGTTCTACCTTATTTGCTGTTAAGCTGTCATAATGTTGAACAGTATCAAGAAAGACATCAGGATATAGAGAAAGAATTTTCTTTGATAAGAAAAAGAATAGAGTATCAGGTATCTAAGAAATTAGGAGAGCGGTTGTTTCAAAAGTTTGAAATTTCTTTGTCAGAACTTGAAGTTTCTCTTGTAGCTGTTCTTCTCCTCTCCTATCGTAAAGATTTGGATATTCATGCAGAAAGTGATGATTTTCGGCAATTAAAACTTGCTTTAGAAGAATTTATCTGGTATTTTGAATCACAAATCCGAATGGAGATTGAGAACAAGGATGATTTATTACGAAATTTGATGATCCACTGTAAAGCCTTGTTATTTAGAAAGACTTACGGTATTTTTTCTAAAAATCCTCTAACAAAACAAATTCGATCCAAGTATGGAGAATTATTTTTAGTCACTAGAAAATCTGCGGAAATTTTAGAAGGAGCATGGTTTATCCGGCTAACAGACGATGATATTGCCTATTTGACGATTCATATTGGAGGATTTTTAAAGTATACACCATCGTCTCAAAAAAATATGAAAAAAGTTTATCTCGTTTGTGATGAAGGTGTTGCGGTTTCGAGACTTTTGCTGAAACAATGCAAACTTTATTTTCCAAATGAGCAAATTGGCACTGTATTTACAACAGAACAATTTAAGAGTGTGGAAGATATTGCACAAGTTGATGTAGTGATTACTACTAATGATGATTTGGATAGCAGATTTCCAATTTTAAGAGTTAATCCTATCCTTGAAGCAGAAGATATTTTGAAAATGCTAGACTATCTTAAACACAATATATTTCGTAATGAGAGCAAAAGTTTCAGTGAAAATCTTTCCAGTCTTATTTCGTCTTATATTGTAGACAGCAAGTTGGCTAGTAAGTTCCAAGAAGAGGTTCAAACACTTATAAATCAAGAAATAGTAGTTCAAGCTTTTTTGGAAGATATTTGAAGGACAGTCCAATGATGAACACAAACCTGTGTTTTTCTTGGTCTTTTTTAGTATTTTGAAGGGTGGTATACTAATCTCAAAGATAACAATTATATCCAAAGGAGGCAACATATGCCAAACGTCAAAGAAATTACAAGAGAGTCATGGATTTTAGCTACTTTCCCAGAGTGGGGAACATGGTTGAACGAAGAAATCGAAGAAGAAGTCGTACCTGAAGGCAACTTTGCCATGTGGTGGCTAGGCAACTGTGGTACTTGGATTAAGACACCAGGTGGTGCTAACGTTGTCATGGACCTTTGGTCAAACCGTGGAAAATCAACCAAAAAAGTGAAAGATATGGTTCGTGGGCACCAAATGGCAAATATGGCAGGTGTTCGTAAGTTGCAACCAAACTTGCGTGTTCAGCCAATGGTTATCGATCCATTTGCTATCAACGAACTAGACTATTACTTAGTTTCACACTTCCATAGTGATCATATCGACCCATACACAGCTGCAGCAATTCTCAACAATCCTAAGTTAGAGCATGTTAAGTTTATCGGTCCTTACCACTGTGGACGAATCTGGGAAGGATGGGGTGTTCCAAAAGAACGTATCATCGTTGTTAAACCAGGTGACACTATCGAATTAAAAGATATGAAGATTCATGCAGTAGAATCATTTGACCGTACTTGCTTGGTAACTCTTCCAGTGAACGGTGCTGATGAGACAGGCGGTGAACTTGCTGGCTTAGCTGTTACAGATGAAGAAATGGCTCAAAAGGCTGTTAACTATATCTTTGAAACACCAGGTGGAACCATCTATCATGGTGCAGATTCTCACTTCTCAAACTATTTTGCAAAACATGGTAAAGACTTTAAAATTGATGTTGCTTTGAATAACTATGGTGAAAATCCGGTAGGTATCCAAGATAAAATGACATCTATCGATCTTCTTCGTATGGCAGAAAATCTGCGTACCAAAGTCATTATCCCAGTTCACTATGATATCTGGTCTAACTTCATGGCTTCTACTAATGAGATTCTAGAACTTTGGAAAATGAGAAAAGATCGCTTGCAATACGATTTCCATCCATTTATCTGGGAAGTCGGCGGTAAGTACACTTATCCTCAAGATCAACACTTAGTAGAATACCATCATCCACGTGGTTTTGATGATTGTTTTGAACAAGACTCTAACATTCAATTTAAAGCTTTGCTATAATATAAAAATATTCTTTGGAGGTTATCCGTATGTTGCATGATACGGATAATTTTCATATAATAGTAAAATAGAATGTGTGATTCAATAATCACCTCAAATAGAAAGGAAATTCTATGTCAAATCTATCTGTTAATGCAATCCGTTTCCTAGGTATTGACGCTATCAACAAAGCCAACTCAGGTCACCCAGGTGTGGTTATGGGAGCAGCTCCGATGGCATACAGCCTCTTTACAAAACAACTTCGTATCAATCCAGCTCAACCAAACTGGATCAACCGCGACCGCTTTATTCTTTCAGCAGGTCATGGTTCAATGCTTCTTTATGCCCTTCTTCACCTTTCTGGTTTTGAAGATGTCAGCATGGATGAAATCAAGAGCTTCCGTCAATGGGGTTCAAAAACACCAGGTCACCCAGAATTTGGCCATACAGCAGGAATTGATGCTACAACAGGTCCTTTAGGTCAAGGGATTTCAACTGCTACTGGTTTTGCCCAAGCAGAACGTTTCTTGGCAGCCAAATATAACCGCGAAGGCTACAATATCTTTGACCACTATACTTACGTTATCTGTGGAGACGGAGACTTGATGGAAGGTGTCTCAAGCGAGGCAGCTTCATACGCAGGTTTGCAAAAACTAGATAAGTTGGTTGTTCTTTATGATTCAAATGACATCAACTTGGATGGTGAGACAAAGGATTCCTTTACAGAAAGTGTTCGTGACCGTTACAATGCCTACGGTTGGCATACTGCCTTGGTTGAAGATGGAACAGACTTGGAAGCTATCCATGCTGCTATCGAAACAGCTAAAGCTTCAGGCAAACCATCTTTGATTGAAGTGAAGACTGTTATTGGATACGGTTCTCCAAATAAACAAGGAACTAATGCAGTACACGGTGCTCCTCTTGGAGCAGATGAAACTGCAGCTACTCGTCAAGCTCTCGGTTGGGACTATGAACCATTTGAAATTCCAGAACAAGTTTATGCTGATTTCAAAGAACATGTTGCAGACCGTGGCGCATCAGCTTATGAAGCTTGGACAAAATTAGTTGCCGATTATAAAGAGGCTCACCCAGAATTGGCTGCAGAAGTAGAAGCCATTATTGATGGACGTGATCCAGTTGAAGTGACTCCAGCAGACTTCCCGGCCTTAGAAAATGGCTTCTCTCAAGCAACTCGTAATTCAAGCCAAGATGCCTTGAATGTTGTGGCAGCTAAGTTACCAACTTTCTTGGGTGGTTCAGCTGACCTTGCTCACTCAAACATGACTTATATCAAGACTGATGGACTTCAAGACGATGCAAATCGCTTGAACCGTAACATTCAGTTTGGTGTTCGTGAATTTGCAATGGGAACTATCTTGAACGGGATGGCTCTTCACGGTGGACTTCGTGTATACGGTGGTACTTTCTTCGTCTTCTCTGACTATGTGAAGGCAGCTGTCCGCTTGTCAGCCTTGCAAGGGCTTCCTGTGACTTATGTCTTTACCCACGATTCTATTGCAGTTGGGGAAGATGGTCCAACTCACGAACCAGTTGAACACCTAGCAGGTCTTCGTGCTATGCCAAATCTAAATGTTTTCCGCCCAGCAGATGCGCGTGAAACTCAAGCAGCTTGGTACCTTGCAGTGACAAGTGAGAAAACACCAACTGCCCTTGTCTTGACACGTCAAAACTTGACTGTCGAAGAAGGAACAGACTTTGACAAGGTTGCAAAAGGTGCCTATGTTGTCTATGAAAATGCAGCAGACTTTGATACCATCTTGATTGCGACAGGTTCAGAGGTCAATCTTGCTGTCTCAGCTGCCAAAGAATTGGCTAATCAAGGCGAAAAAGTTCGCGTAGTCAGCATGCCATCTACAGATGTCTTTGATAAACAAGATGCAGCTTACAAGGAAGAAATTCTTCCAAATGCAGTTCGCCGTCGTGTTGCAGTCGAAATGGGTGCAACTCAAAACTGGTACAAATATGTTGGTCTCGATGGTGCTGTTCTCGGTATTGATACCTTCGGAGCCTCTGCTCCAGCACCAAAAGTATTGGCAGAATATGGCTTTACTGTTGAAAATCTTGTAAAAGTCGTTCAAAACTTGAAATAATCCTAAAAATCAGGGCGCAAGCTCTGGTTTTTCTTACTAGAAAAGCAAGGTACAATCTTGTAAAAGTAGCTGAAATTTGATATAGTAGTCCTATGTAAAAGACAAAGGAGAAGAAAATGAATCCAAATTATACATTTTTAATTATGCTTGTAGCGATGTTTGCCTTGATGTTCTTTATGCAACGCTCTCAAAAGAAACAAGCACAAAAACGTATGGAAAGCTTAAATAAACTACAAAAAGGCTATGAAGTGATTACAATCGGTGGACTTTACGGAACAGTCGATGAAGTAGATACTGAGAAGAGAACGATTGTTCTTGATGTAGATGGAGTTTACTTGACTTTTGAACTAGCTGCTATCAAGACCGTATTACCGCTGAAAGAAACAGCTTCACTAGAAGGCGCAATTGAAAAATAAGACGGGATTACTAACTCCCGTTTTTCTATAAAAGAAAGGAAATGGGATGAAAAAACTAGTCTTTGTCTGTTTGGGAAATATTTGTCGCAGCCCTATGGCTGAGTTTGTTATGAAATCAATGACAGATAATTATGAAATCCAAAGTCGAGCGACTTCTTCTTGGGAACATGGCAATCCGATTCATAAGGGAACTCAAGGGATTTTTCAACAGTATGAGATTCCTTACGACAAAACCAAAACATCGCTTCAGATTAGTAAGGAAGATTTTGAAGCCTTTGATTATATTATCGGAATGGATGCTTCAAATGTTTCTGACTTACGTCAGATGTGTCCAGTAGACTGTCAAGATAAGATTTACTCATTTGCATCTGAAAGTGTTCCAGATCCTTGGTATACAGGAGATTTTGAGGAAACCTATCAGCGTGTTCAAGAGGGGTGTCAAGCATGGTTAGAACGTTTAGAGAAGGAGAGTGAAGATGGAAAATCTTAAGAATTTTTACGAAAAGTATCGTGTCTATCTGACTCGTCAACGTTTAGAGCTTTTGGCAGTAGTTACGATTGTTTTTTGTGCTGTGCTCGTCTTTTTTCTAAATATTCCCGGAAAAGGTGTTCTAAAGCTTGATAATGGAACCATTGTTTACGATGGCAGTCTTGTACGTGGTAAAATGAATGGACAAGGTACCATTACCTTCCAAAATGGAGACCAGTATACTGGTGGTTTCAACAATGGAGCCTTCAACGGAAAAGGTACCTTTCAATCTAAAGAAGGCTGGACCTACGAAGGTGATTTTGTAAATGGTCAGGCTGAAGGAAAAGGGAAACTAACAACAGAACAAGAAGTTGTTTATGAAGGGACTTTTAAACAAGGCGTTTTTCAACAAAAATAAAGCCTCCTTATCAAAGGAGGTATTGTTAGCACCTAAAAGTAAGCGCTTACTAGAAAATCTATCTCTTTCCAAATCCCTCTTCCAAGTAAGTTTGTGAAATAAAAAATATTTGAAATGATTTTCACAAACTCTAAAGAAAAAACGTGATAAGTAAAGAAAATGAGAAAAAATTCACAAACAATAAAAAATTCTTTGTGAAATGTTTATGAAACTGTTTACAAAGTTGAAATAATGCGTTATAATAAACTTGTGAAAAAATTAACAAAGGATATCAATCCTTGAAAGCTATGGAGGAAAATATGGCTGATAAAAAAACTGTGACACCAGAAGAAAAGAAACTCGCTGCTGAAAAGCATGTCGATGGCTTGGTGCAAAAAGCTTTAGTTGCTCTTGAGGAAATGCGTAAACTCGACCAAGAACAGGTCGATTACATCGTAGCTAAAGCGTCAGTGGCAGCTTTGGATGCCCACGGAGAATTGGCTCTACATGCCTATGAAGAAACAGGACGTGGTGTATTTGAAGACAAAGCAACTAAGAACTTGTTTGCTTGTGAACACGTAGTAAACAACATGCGCCACACTAAAACAGTTGGTGTTATCGAAGAAGACGATGTAACAGGTTTGACTCTTATCGCTGAACCAGTTGGTGTTGTTTGTGGTATCACTCCAACAACAAACCCAACATCAACAGCAATCTTTAAGGCATTGATTTCATTGAAGACACGTAATCCAATCGTCTTTGCCTTCCACCCATCAGCTCAAGAATCATCAGCTCACGCAGCTCAAATCGTTCGTGATGCTGCGATTAAAGCAGGAGCTCCTGAAAACTGTGTACAGTGGATTACTGAACCATCTATGGAAGCAACTAGTGCCCTTATGAACCACGAAGGTGTTGCAACAATCCTTGCAACAGGTGGTAATGCTATGGTTAAAGCTGCATACTCATGTGGTAAACCAGCTCTTGGGGTAGGTGCCGGAAACGTTCCAGCTTATGTTGAAAAATCAGCTAACATCCGCCAAGCTGCACACGATATCGTCATGTCTAAATCATTTGACAATGGTATGGTCTGTGCATCTGAACAAGCGGTTATCATTGATAAAGAAATTTACGATGAATTTGTAGCAGAGTTCAAATCATATCATACTTACTTTGTAAACAAAAAAGAAAAAGCACTTCTTGAAGAGTTCTGCTTCGGCGTGAAAGCAAATAGCAAAAACTGTGCTGGTGCAAAATTGAACGCTGACATCGTTGGTAAACCAGCAACTTGGATTGCAGAACAAGCAGGATTTACAGTTCCAGAAGGAACAAACATTCTTGCTGCTGAATGTAAAGAAGTTGGTGAAAATGAGCCATTGACTCGTGAAAAATTGTCACCAGTTATCGCAGTTTTGAAATCTGAAAGCCGTGAAGATGGTATTACTAAGGCTCGTCAAATGGTTGAATTTAACGGTCTTGGACACTCAGCAGCCATCCACACAGCCGATGAAGAATTGACTAAAGAATTTGGTAAAGCTGTTAAAGCTATTCGTGTTATCTGTAACTCACCTTCTACTTTCGGTGGTATCGGGGACGTTTACAATGCCTTCTTGCCATCATTGACACTCGGATGTGGTTCTTACGGACGCAACTCAGTTGGGGATAACGTTAGTGCCATTAACCTCTTGAATATCAAAAAAGTCGGAAGACGGAGAAATAACATGCAATGGATGAAACTTCCTTCAAAAACATACTTTGAACGTGATTCAATTCAATACCTTCAAAAATGTCGTGACGTTGAACGTGTCATGATCGTTACTGACCATGCCATGGTAGAGCTTGGTTTCCTTGATCGTATCATCGAACAACTTGACCTTCGTCGCAATAAGGTTGTTTACCAAATTTTTGCTGATGTAGAACCAGACCCAGATATCACTACAGTTGAACGTGGTACTGAAATCATGCGTGCCTTTAAACCAGATACAATCATCGCTCTTGGTGGTGGATCACCAATGGATGCTGCTAAAGTAATGTGGCTCTTCTATGAACAGCCAGAAGTGGATTTCCGTGATCTTGTCCAAAAATTCATGGATATCCGTAAACGTGCCTTCAAATTCCCATTGCTTGGTAAGAAGACTAAATTCATCGCGATCCCAACTACATCTGGTACAGGATCTGAAGTAACGCCATTTGCCGTTATCTCTGATAAAGCAAATAATCGTAAATACCCAATCGCTGACTACTCATTGACACCAACTGTGGCAATCGTAGACCCTGCCTTGGTATTGACAATTCCTGGATTTGTTGCTGCGGACACTGGTATGGACGTATTGACCCACGCGACTGAAGCTTACGTATCACAAATGGCTAGCGACTACACTGACGGTCTTGCACTTCAAGCAATCAAACTTGTATTCGAAAATCTTGAAAGCTCAGTTAAGAATGCAGACTTCCATTCACGTGAAAAAATGCACAACGCTTCAACAATCGCTGGTATGGCCTTTGCCAATGCCTTCCTAGGTATTTCTCACTCAATGGCACATAAGATTGGTGCCCAATTCCACACAATCCACGGTCGTACAAATGCTATCTTGCTTCCATACGTCATCCGCTACAACGGTACACGTCCAGCTAAGACAGCAACATGGCCTAAGTACAACTACTACCGTGCAGATGAAAAATACCAAGATATCGCACGCATGCTTGGACTTCCAGCTTCTACTCCAGAAGAAGGTGTGGAGTCTTACGCAAAAGCTGTCTACGAACTTGGTGAGCGCGTAGGTATCCAAATGAACTTCAAAGCACAAGGTATCGACGAAAAAGAATGGAAAGAACATTCACGTGAATTAGCCTTCCTTGCTTACGAAGACCAATGTTCACCAGCTAACCCACGCCTTCCAATGGTTGACCATATGCAAGAAATCATCGAAGATTCTTACTATGGCTACAAAGAAAGACCAGGACGCCGTAAATAATTGTTTATCAGCCTAGAGGCAGGGAATCCCTGTCTCTTTTTTTGTAATTCTATTTGAAAAATGGTATAATCATCGCATATATTTATTTGAAAATCAAATCTTTTATAATCATGCGAGGGGCAAATGAACAAGATAAATGAGTTAGGGGATAAAGTGCGACTTTTAAGAGAGGAGAAAGGACTTAGTCGTCCAGTTTTTTGTGGGGATGAGTCTGAATTATCAGTGCGTCAGTTGGTGAGAATCGAAAAAGGAGAATTTCGACCGACTATAAAAACACTAGAATATATTGCAGATAGATTAGAAATTCCATCCTACGTCTTGATGCCAGATTATAAGGAACTGCCTAAACGCTACCAAGAATTAAAGTACTTTCTTTTACATCACCCTGACTATGGAGACAAGGAGTTGCAAGAACAAAAGGAAGAATATTTTGATGAGATTTTCGAGTGTTTTTATGATGACCTGCCCCGTGATGAGAAGATGATAGTGGACTGCCTTCAGGCAATAGATGCAGTGAGAGCGACTAGTAATTCTTTATACGGAAGTGGTGTGATTGAGGACAGTCTTCAAGACTTACTATCCAGAGATGTATATAAGGCTGAGGAATTGTTGAAATTGAGACTGTATTTTCTTTGTCAGTTAATGGATGGTTTAAACGAGGGTGAGATAAAAAAGTCTGAGCATGAAACTATTCTTTATTTTCATGACAAATTAAGTTCTCAGGTTGATAAGATAGAGTTCGATTGTTTGGACTTACTTAGAGACTCCTTGTTAGCTTCTTTAACTTGTATAGAGGTTATGGGGTTGCTTCATTATTTTAAGAGGGCAGTCGAGATCTTAAATAAAATAGGGCAAAAAACACGAGATTTTCAAAAACAACCGATTGTCTTGATGGTGGAGTGGAAATATTATATTCAGATGGATTATGATACAGCCAAACAAAAGTATGAAGAAGCAAAAATGATGGCAAGGATGTTTGGCAATGGGAAGTTACTCGTTAGTTTAGATAATGAATGGGCCGAGGATCTAGAAAGATATCGTTAAAGAGTTTATAGGAGTGACATTTCTGTCATTGAGGGAATGCCGCTTTTTTGTTACAATGAATTTTACTTGATATACATCCAGAAGCAAACTAGGCAATAGAGAGAAAACTCTAAGTAGTAGGCCCATAGGGGAAATCAGTGCTGATGTAGCTTGAAGGATTTTCTATCAGTATGGTGTATGACGATAACAGTTTTAAACAAGGGGGAAAGAATGTCTATTTTATCCATTAAAAATATTTCAAAGTTTTACACTTTGGACGGTAAACATCAAGAACAGGCTTTAAAGAATATTAACCTGCAGATTGCAAAAGGTAAAATTACAGCGATTTACGGTCCATCAGGCTGTGGCAAAACCAGTCTACTAAACATCATAAGTGGTTTAGACAGACAATATGAAGGAGATTTAGAGTTTAAAGGGGAATCCCTCCGTGACTTATCAGAGATTGAACTAACTCAATTTCGTAAAGATAAGATTGGATTTGTGTTTCAAAACTTTAACCTCATTCCACATCAGTCTGTCTTGGACAATGTCAAGCTACCTCTCTATGTCAAAGATTTATCTGACAGGGAGATGACAATGATTGCAAAGGAGCAATTAAGTAGCTTAGGAATGGAGCCTTTTATGGCTAAAAATGTTAAACAGCTTTCTGGCGGGCAAAAGCAACGTGTAGCAATCGCGCGTGCCTTGGTAAATCAGCCTGATATGATTGTAGCAGATGAGCCAACGGGGTCACTGGATTCTCAATCTCAAGAAATGGTATTGGAAGTATTTAAAAATTTAGCCCAGACAGGGAAAACAGTATTGATTGTAACCCATAATCCAGAGGTTGCTGCATATGCAGATGTGATTATCAAAATGAAGGATGGTGAAGTCGTTGAAGAAGTCAAAAAATAAAGGATTATCATTGAAAAACAAATTCAAACTTTCTTTAAATAACTTTCTGGAAAGAAAGTGGCGTAACTTATTGATTGCGCTAGCAACCTCAATCGGTTTTGTAGGAGTCTTAATTTCTTTCGGCTTGGGAAATGCTTTGATTTCGATGATTGATGAAAATACGAATGGAGGTCAAATTCCTTCTCAAGTTCAGATTGCTTTAAACACAGAAAATGCTGGACGAGGCTTTTTGAACCAAGATGATAAGAACTATATCACGGATACAGTTGGCAAAGAAGCTATTAAATATTTGGAGAGTCCTTTTGGGATGACCATGTCAAATATTACTATAGATGGGCAAGAAATGGATCTGAGTCAAACGATGCCTTCTTATGCTCAAGTAGTGAGTCTCTATGAGGATACAAGTATTTCTGTTAGTAGTAATGAGGCGGACAAAGTATTAGCCGGTTCCCTCTATACTGATGCAAATGAACAGGGCTTGACGATTCCAAGCAGTTTACTAAAAAGTTGGAATGAACAGACAGGAAAAAATCTGACGGCTAGTGATATTATTGGTAAATCAGTCTCAGCCAGCATTGTAGAAAATGCTGCTGAAGCTAGCAAGATTGCTCAATTTCAAACGAAGATTGTGCGTGTAATCAATGATGAAGATGACATGGAGGATAGCAACAGTTTCATGCCGTCTAATCAAATGGAAACAATTTTGAAAGAAGCTGGATTTACAAAAGCTGTATCTTATTTTATCTTGGAACTTAAAGATCCATCACAGACAAAAGTGGTAACAGAAGAATTGCAGAAAAATAAGAAGTATACTGTTCTTTCTCAACAGAAGGTTCTTGATATTGTGATTACTTTTATTCGTGTTATTCAGGGATTGTTGATTGTGCTTTCATCACAAGCTATTGTGGTAGCAGCGGTCATGATTGGCATCATCATTTACATTAATATCATGCAACGTTCTAAGGAAATAGGTGTCATGAAGGCAGTTGGTTATCAAAATCGCGATGTCAAAGGAATTTTTATTTACGAGGCTATTTGGATTGTAGGAATCGCCTTGCTGCTGGCATTTTTGGTTGCACAAGGGGTGGGAAGTTTGGCGAATGCGGTTGTAAATCACTTTTACCCATCCATCACGAAGGTTTTTGAATTAAATCTTCTATCTATTTTAGGAACTCTAGCTTTTGCTCTATTACTTGGTTATGTCTCAGCCTACTTCCCAGCACGTAAAATTAGTAAAATGGATCCTGTAGAATCGCTACGATATGAATAGTAAGGAAGTTCTTGATTTATAGCCTGAAAAAGAAACTAACATAGAAAAACAATGCCCGTACTTGCAATTAAACTTAAATAGTTATATAATAGGTTTGTTGAAAGGTGATTTGTAGTGATTCAAGTTACTCTTTTCACAATAAAAATTTCATGATTTTCATAAGGAGGAAATCACTAATGGTAGTTAAAGTTGGTATTAACGGTTTCGGACGTATCGGTCGTCTTGCTTTCCGTCGTATCCAAAACGTAGAAGGTGTTGAAGTTACTCGTATCAACGACCTTACAGATCCAGTTATGCTTGCACACTTGTTGAAATACGACACAACTCAAGGTCGTTTCGACGGTACTGTTGAAGTTAAAGAAGGTGGATTTGAAGTTAACGGTAAATTCATCAAAGTTTCTGCTGAGCGTGATCCAGAACAAATCGACTGGGCTAACGACGGTGTAGAAATCGTTCTTGAAGCTACTGGTTTCTTTGCTAAGAAAGCAGCTGCTGAAAAACACTTGCACGCTGGTGGAGCTAAAAAAGTTGTTATCACTGCTCCTGGTGGAAACGACGTTAAAACAGTTGTATTCAACACTAACCACGACGTTCTTGACGGTACTGAAACAGTTATCTCAGGTGCTTCATGTACTACAAACTGCTTGGCTCCAATGGCTAAAGCTCTTCAAGACAACTTTGGTGTTGTTGAAGGATTGATGACTACTATCCACGCTTACACTGGTGACCAAATGATTCTTGACGGACCACACCGTGGTGGTGACCTTCGCCGTGCTCGCGCTGGTGCTGTAAACATCGTTCCTAACTCAACTGGTGCTGCAAAAGCTATCGGTCTTGTAATCCCAGAATTGAACGGTAAATTGGACGGAGCTGCTCAACGTGTTCCTGTTCCAGCAGGTTCTGTAACTGAGTTGGTAGCAGTTCTTGAAAAGAACGTTACTGTTGACGAAGTGAACGCAGCTATGAAAGCAGCTTCAAACGAATCATACGGATACACTGAAGATCCAATCGTATCTTCAGATATCCTAGGTATGTCTTACGGTTCATTGTTTGACGCAACTCAAACTAAAGTTCTTGACGTTGACGGTAAACAATTGGTTAAAGTTGTATCATGGTACGACAACGAAATGTCATACACTGCACAACTTGTTCGTACTCTTGAATACTTCGCAAAAATTGCTAAATAATTCTTGAGTCGATAAAAAGCAAGGCCTCTTGGTCTTGCTTTTCTTATTTATATAGAAGAATGGATGACACGACAATCATCCATTCTTTTTTAATTCTTTTTCAAAGGTATCTGAAAGGGTAGTGAAGCTTAATTTCTCTAGAGTAAGCGGATGGGTAAAGGACAGACGAAAGGCGTGGAGCATAAGCCGACTCGTCCTTGATTTGCTATTATAGAGAGGGTCACCCAGGATCGGGAAGTTATGATGCGAAAGGTGCACACGAATTTGATGTGTTCGCCCTGTCTTTAGTTTGCAACGAATCAAGGAAGTTTTGTTTGGTAATTGCTTTAATCTGCTTACATGTGTTTCAGCATATTGTCCATTTTTTGTATCAACTATTCGTTTTCTGCGGTCATGGCGATCACGCCCAATTTTGTCTTTGAAAACAAGTTCTTTGCTGTTGATATGTCCGTCGACCTGTGCCCAATATTCCCTAGAAATCTCTTTTTTCTCCAGTAAGCGATTGAGAATAGGCAGGATAAAAGGATTTTTGGCAAAGAGAACCAAGCCACTGGTTTCCATGTCTAGACGATGAACAACATAGCAGGTTTGGCCAACATAGGCACTGACATGGTTAAGAAGGGCGATTTCGTTTGGTTGGTTACCGTGGGTTTTCATACCCTCTGGTTTGTTTACAATAATCAAGTGTTGATCTTGATAAACTTCCTGAACAAGCTCAGAGTTGCCCCAAGGAATTTCTTTTTTGGGATAATCTTCCTCGTCAAAAGTCAACTGGCAAACATCTCCAGGACTTACAATCTCGTTCCAGCGAACTTCTCGCTGATTAATCAAAATGTGTTTCTTGATTCTCAAAAAATGACGGATTTTTCTAGGGATGAGGAGTTGTTCCTCAAGTAATTGCTTTACCGTCATTTGAGGTAGAGAGGCTGGTAAAGTAAAAGTGAATTTCATACAGATATTGTAACAAAAAAAGCCCTATTTGGATAGGAAATAGCTAAATTCTTGTCTTCCTATGATGAAGATGATAAAATAAACGCATGAAATTAGATAAATTATTTGAGAAATTTCTTTCTCTTTTTAAAAAAGAAACAAGTGAATCGGAGGATTCTGATTCTACTAGCTTACGTCGCTCTCGTAGTGATCGAAAAAAATTGGCCCAAGTAGGTCCGATTCGAAAATTCTGGCGTCGCTATCATCTAACAAAGATTGTCCTTATACTAGGTTTGAGTTCAGGCTTGCTAGTTGGAACCTATTTGTTTGCTGTAGCCAAGTCCACCAATGTCAATGATTTGCAAAATGCCTTGAAAACTCGAACTCTCATTTTTGACCGTGAAGAAAAGGAGGCTGGTGCCTTGTCTGGTCAAAAAGGAACTTATGTTGAATTGACTGATATCAGTAAAAATTTGCAGAATGCCGTTATTGCGACAGAAGACCGTTCTTTCTATAAAAATGACGGGATTAACTATGGTCGTTTCTTCTTGGCTATTGTAACTGCTGGTCGTTCAGGTGGTGGCTCTACTATTACCCAACAGCTGGCTAAAAATGCCTATCTGTCGCAGGATCAAACTGTTGAGAGAAAAGCGAAAGAATTTTTCCTTGCCTTAGAATTAACAAAAAAATATAGTAAGGATCAAATTCTAACAATGTACCTTAACAATGCTTATTTTGGAAATGGTGTGTGGGGTGTAGAAGATGCGAGTAAGAAATACTTTGGAGTTTCTGCGTCAGAAGTGAGTTTGAATCAAGCTGCGACTCTGGCAGGGATGCTCAAAGGACCGGAACTGTATAACCCCTTGAAATCTGTAGAAGATTCTACTAATCGTCGCGATACTGTCTTGCAAAATATGCTTGCAGCGGGTTACATTGATAAAAACCAAGAAACCGAAGCTGCAGAAGTTGATATGACTTCGCAATTGCACGATAAGTATGAAGGAAAAATCTCAGATTACCGCTATCCTTCTTACTTTGATGCGGTGGTTAACGAAGCTGTTTCCAAGTATAATCTAACAGAGGAAGAAATTGTCAATAATGGCTACCGCATTTATACAGAGCTGGACCAAAACTATCAAGCAAATATGCAGGTTGTCTATGAAAATACAGCGCTATTTCCGAGGGCAGAGGATGGAACATTTGCTCAATCAGGAAGTGTAGCTCTCGAACCGAAAACAGGTGGAGTTCGTGGAGTTGTCGGTCAGGTTGCTGGCAATGATAAAACTGGATTCCGGAATTTCAACTATGCAACTCAATCAAAACGTAGCCCTGGTTCTACAATTAAGCCTTTAGTTGTTTATACGCCTGCAGTTGAAGCTGGCTGGGCTTTGAATAAGCAGTTGGATAACCATACCATGCAGTATGACAGCTATAAGGTTGATAACTATGCAGGGATCAAAACGAGTCGAGAAGTTCCTATGTATCAAGCCTTGGCAGAATCGCTTAATCTGCCTGCTGTTGCCACTGTTAATGATTTGGGCGTTGATAAGGCTTTTGAGGCGGGCGAAAAATTCGGACTCAACATGGAAAAGGTCGATCGTGTTCTTGGTGTCGCCTTGGGAAGCGGTGTTGAAACCAACCCTCTTCAAATGGCTCAAGCATATGCTGCCTTTGCAAATGAAGGTTTAATGCCGGAAGCTCATTTTATTAGTAGAATTGAAAATGCTAGTGGTCAGGTCATTGCGAGCCATAAAAATTCACAAAAACGGGTAATTGATAAGTCTGTAGCTGACAAGATGACCAGTATGATGTTGGGAACATTTACAAACGGAACAGGTATTAGTTCATCACCTGCAGACTATGTCATGGCAGGAAAAACAGGAACAACTGAAGCGGTTTTCAATCCGGAATACACAAGTGACCAGTGGGTGATTGGTTATACACCGGATGTAGTGATTAGTCACTGGCTTGGTTTCCCTACGACTGATGAAAATCACTATCTAGCAGGATCTACTTCAAACGGTGCAGCCCATGTCTTTAGAAACATTGCCAATACCATTTTACCTTATACGCCAGGAAGTACCTTTACAGTTGAAAATGCGTATAAGCAAAATGGAATTGCACCAGCCAATACAAGAAATCAAGTACAGAGTAATGAAGAAAATCAGGCGGATAATAGCCTTTCTGATATTAGAAGTCGTGCACAAAATCTGGTAGATGAGGCTAGCCGTGCTATCTCGGATGCTAAAATTAAGGAAAAGGCTCAAACGATATGGGATTCGGTAGTCAATCTATTTCGTTAAGATGCTTGTCAAAGCCTAGCTTTCTTGTTATAATAGATAGGATGGAGGCGTTATGGCACTAAAAAAAGCAAGCCTAGCTTGTGCGGTTTGTGGTTCGAGAAACTATTCAATCAAGATCAGCGGAAACCCCAAGCCAACACGACTAGAAGTAAATAAATTTTGTAAACATTGTGGTAAGCACACTATACATAGAGAAACGAGATAGGAGAGAGCGATGCGTTTTATTGGAGATATTTTTAGACTTCTTAAAGACACAACATGGCCAACTCGCAAGGAAAGCTGGAGAGATTTTCGTTCTATCATGGAATACACAGCTTTCTTTGTAGTAATTATTTACATTTTTGACCAGTTGATTGTTTCAGGTTTGATTCGATTTATTAACATTTTTTAGAAGGCTAGTGGAGTTATTTACACTAGATATCTTCTATTATGAAAGGAAGTATCATGGATAGTTTTGATAAAGGATGGTTTGTCTTACAAACCTATTCTGGTTATGAAAATAAGGTAAAAGAAAATCTATTGCAACGTGCACAAACCTACAATATGTTGGATAATATTTTACGTGTTGAAATTCCAACACAAACAGTGCAAGTTGAAAAAAATGGAAAGAGAAAAGAAGTAGAAGAGAATCGCTTTCCAGGTTATGTTCTTGTAGAAATGGTGATGACAGATGAAGCTTGGTTTGTTGTTCGAAACACACCAAACGTTACAGGATTCGTCGGATCTCACGGAAATAGATCAAAACCAACTCCATTATTGGAACAAGAAATCCGTGATATCTTGGTTTCTATGGGACAAACTGTACAAGAGTTTGATATCGATGTTGAAGTTGGTCAAACTGTACGTATCATTGATGGTGCTTTTGCAGACTATACTGGTAAGATTACAGAGATTGATAACAATAAAGTGAAGATGATTATCTCTATGTTTGGTAATGACACAGTTGCAGAAGTAAACCTAAACCAAATTGCAGAATTATAACCCAAAGAGAGGCTTGCCCTCTCTTTTTTGTGCAGTTTAGACGGTGTAGGGAACAGAATGGAGGAAATGGGACAAAAGTGTTTCTGAATCTGTTAGACTGTATCTAGAAAGGGGAACGTTATGTTTAAAGAATTGTATAAAGAAGTCCAGGGAATTGTATATAAGAGTAGAAATGAATATTACTTGCATTTATGGGAACTATCGGATTGGGACCAAGAGGGTATGCTCTGCTTACATGAATTGATTAGTAGAGAAGAAGAGCTAGTAGAAGATATTCCTCGTTTACGTAAATACTTCAAAACTAAATTCCGAAATAG